>NZ_JBNPXI010000022.1:0-81534 GCF_050433385.1 Brassicibacter mesophilus | reverse complement strand
TATTCAACAAATATACAAATAGCTTCTTTTAAAAAGTGGAGAAATTCTATGAATAAGTGAGTATTTTAAAGAAAAATTTAATTTATAGAGGGAGGAATGTATATGAGTACTTTAACTGCAGAAAATTTATGTTTTGGATTTGGAGACAAAACTATTTTAAATAATGTGTCTTTTCGTCTTTTAAAAGGGGATCATGCAGGACTTGTTGGCATAAATGGTGCTGGAAAAACTACTTTTCTAGATATTTTAACTGGTAAGCTAGTCCCCGATGAAGGCACATTATACCGGCCTTCTTCTGCAAATATTGGGTATCTTGACCAACATTCACAGCTAGAAGATGGATATAGTATCAAAGAAAGCCTTAGACTTGCATTTTCTGACCTATATCAAGTAGAAAAAAGAATGCTTGATATTACTAATGAGTTAGCAAGGGCAGATAAAGATAAGTCTCAACAACTGCTTAAAGAATATGGAAGACTGCAAGATATTTTGCAAGCAAGTGATTTTTATATGATAGACAGTCTTATTGATAATGTGGCATCAGGTATAGGCCTATTTGAACTTGGCGTGGATACCCATGTTGATAAGTTAAGTGGAGGACAGAGAACTAAAGTGAAGCTTGCAACACTACTTCTCAAAAATCCTGATATTTTACTTTTAGATGAACCAACTAACTATCTTGATAAAGAACATATTGACTGGTTAGCTAATTATCTTACTAATTATCCTAACAGCTTTATCGTCATATCACATGATATAAGCTTCCTCAATAGAATAACTAATGTGATTTATCATATTGAGTATGGTATCATGAAGAGGTATCCAGGCAATTATGATGCTTTCCTGAAACTTAAAGATGACGAAACAA
Organism: Brassicibacter mesophilus; assembly: GCF_050433385.1. NCBI lineage: Bacteria > Bacillati > Bacillota > Tissierellia > Tissierellales > Thermohalobacteraceae > Brassicibacter > Brassicibacter mesophilus. The sequence goes on along the minus strand of NZ_JBNPXI010000022.1, from coordinate 80,666 downwards.
AGAGATATATCGATATGTACAACAGACAACAAAAGGAAATATCTCGTATGGAAGATTTTATAAATAAAAATATTGTCGGAGCAGCTACATCTAAAAGAGCTAAAAGTAGAAGAAAACAGCTTGAAAAGATTGAAAGACTTGAGAAGCCAAAGAAGCTATCAAAGCCAAGTTACACATTCTTATCAAGTAGAGAGTCTGGAGAACTAGTATTTAGATGCTCAAATTTGAATATTGGTTATAATTACCCTCTTATTAAAGATCTAGATTTTAAGCTTACAAGAGGCCAAAAAATCGCTATAACAGGTTGTAATGGTATTGGAAAGTCAACATTATTAAAAACTATTATGGGTGTTATTCCACCTATTACTGGAAGCATTAAATTAGGTAACTACCTTTACCCTGTCTACTTTGAGCAGGAAACAAAGATAAGTAACAATTCAGCTATCCAGGAAATACAGTATCATTATCCAGAGAAAAACCAAAAGGAGATACGTAATGCCCTTGCAAGATGTGGGCTCAAGCAAGAGCATGTGCTTCAGAAAATGTCATCTCTAAGTGGTGGAGAGCAATCAAAAGTTAGACTGTGCAGACTTATGATGACACCTAGTAATTGGCTTTTACTTGATGAACCTACAAACCATCTTGATGTTGATGCTAAGGAAGCATTAAAAGAAGCGCTCATAGAATATAATGGCACAATAATTCTTGTTTGCCATGAGAAAGAGTTTTACGAAGATTGGGTAACGGATATATGGGATATGGAAAAGCTTGCTTCCCGTCAATAATTTTTAAGGTTATTTCTGTGGAATATACTAAAATAGAATTAATTATCTAAAAATAAATGTGATAGAGTTCTCTAGATAAAATAGCTAATCTATCACATTTATTTTCTTTAATTCTCAAATTTAACTATAAGCTTGTCTTCATATTTTTTATCATCGAGGCTCTTTTTCCCTATTCCTTTTTTTTATTAATATAACTTAATTATATTTTCTGAACCATTCACATGCAGCCTCACATAACTCTTCAGCATGCCATACAAATGATAAATGACTATCATCAATTATGTACATTTGTTTTGGTTCATTTAACCAGTTATAATACTTTTGAAAGTATGAGAAGTCTACATACCTATCATGCTTTGGAGCGAAAAATAAAACTGGGCATTGAGGCTTATTATTTAAATCACTTTTTTTACTAATAAACATTTTGAATAAATTTGTTATAAAAGCAATCGGCAGCTGAGTTATTTTTGTATTTTTGCGTATTATTTCCTCGTACCATGCATTTTCTTTTTCAGCATTTTTACCATTATATCCTTTCATATTTGCAATTAATTCAAAGTTAATTCTCAAGCGAGGAAATAACTTGTTAATTATAAGTAAAAAAGGATATGAAGCTTTAGCCAATAAAGGCTTCTTTGCTATTGATAAGTCTTTTGGAATAGCTACTCCATATTGAGCGAAGCTAGCTATCGGTCTTTTATGTGACAGATAATACTGAGCAAGCATACCACCCATTCCATGTCCAGCATAAAAATGAATTATATCATTATAATTACTTATAATGTAATCCACACAAGCAGTTATATCTTCATTAACATTTTCTAAGGAAAACTCTCTCATATCTCCATCACTCTTCCCGCAACCTGACAAATCTAAGGCAAAAACATTAAATCCATGTTTAGATAAAGGCAAATAAGTATCTTTTAAATCTGCCACACTTGTAATAGGTGTTTGAATAAAAATTATATTAGGAAGTTCTTTGCCATTTTCTAATATATTTAAATATAGCTTGTTTCCATTCTTTTTCTTTAAATAATATTCCTTATCTATCATTTCATATTCCCCCTAGAAAAATAATTTAGGTAAATCATTTTCACCTTATTATTTACTACAAATTATTGTTAACTAGGTTAACAATAATTCAATAATATAACTACATATCGATTTTGCATCTAATGTAGTTATGAAATTACTTATTTAGCATAAGTATAACCTATTTCTAAAATCTAATTTTTTATATGTACTTCACTATACTTAACAAATATAGATAATACTTCTTCAAAATTCTGTAGTTTCTCATATGGTATTTTTTCAAGCAGGCTTATAAGCGATTCTTCTTTCTTTTTATGATATTCAATATGTCCAAAGTAAGCTTCTTTTCCCTTATCAGTCAATTTGAACAATACTTCTTTTCTATTATTCTGTGACTTATATCTAAAAACAACTTCTTTTTTCTCTAGTTTCTTTAGTACTTTTGATACCGCACTTTTTGATATTCCATGCAAGCAAGCGATATCAGTCACATTTATTCCTGGATTTTTCCCGATTATGTGAACAGTATGTATTTCTAGACTATAATAAATCTCATCAGTTCCATATGTCCTAGAACTTGATTCATATTCACTGTAAATATTAATTAGCTTCATTAATTGCTCAAAAACTGATTCATATTTCAAATATTTAATTGTATTTATTTTGTTATTTGTATTATCCATGACAATATTGTAAACCTGGTTAACCATTTTGTCAATAGTCTTTATTTATATTTATTTCATTATTCTTTTTAAACTATATTATTTAAGCTACATTTAAATATATCAAAACAAAATGTGATAGACTAGCTAAGTTAGCCATATCTATCACATTTTTGTTACTATACATTATCTATAATATTTTTGTGTATATTTTTCTAACTAATAAATATTATTTACTTCTATCTACATACTCAGTGTGAAGTATGTGGTGGCTTAAGTGTGAATTTGGTTTTTGCAAAAACTCATCATAAAGTTTTTTAACTTCACTATTTTGGAATGATTTCCTTATATCTTGTTCACTATCAAACTTGTAAATCCCTTGCATCCTCTTCTTTCTTGTTTCTATATCGTCAGGTATAGGTGCTCCGCCTCCACCTATGCATCCATCTTTGCAAGCCATTACTTCAACAAACTGGTAATTCAGTTTACCTTCTATTATCCCATCAAGCACAGGCTTTACGTTTCCTATTCCATTTACTACAGCAATATTTATGACCTGAGAATCTATTTCTACTGTTGCTTCCTTAACTCCATCTAGACCTCTCACAGTTTTGTAGTCGACGATTTCTATTTTTCCATCACTTAACACATGTGATACTGTTCTAAGCGCTGCTTCCATAACTCCACCGCTTGATGCAAATATCCTAGCTGCTCCGGTTCCAAAACCTAATAATTCATCAAAATCACTTGGCTCCTGACTCTCTAAGTCAATATTTCTTAATCTTAGTAGCTTTGCTAGCTCTCTTGTCGTAATTACAATATCAACATCTTTTAGTTCATCTGTTATCATTTGTTCTCTTTCAATTTCATCTTTTTTAGCTGTACAAGGCATTATTGAAACTGAGTATATATCCTTTGGATTTAATTTACTGATTTTAGGGTAGTATGTTTTTGCCAATGCACCAAACATTTGCTGTGGTGATTTACATGACGATACATTGTCTAAAAGCTGAGGATAGTGCTTTTCAATATAATTTACCCATCCAGGGCAGCATGAAGTAAACATCGGTAGTGTTTTATCATTCACTATTCTATCTAAGAACTCTGTTCCTTCTTCCATAATAGTAACATCAGCTGTAAAATCTGTTGAAAACACTTTATTGAATCCTACTTTTCTAAGGGCAGTGACCATTTTACCAGTAATATCTATACCTGGATCTATCCCAAATTCTTCACCTAATGTATGCTTTACAGCAGGAGCCATTTGGACTATTATATGCTTGTTCTTTCTATTTAACACTTCACACAACTCAACTAACGAGTTCTTCTCATGAAGTGCTCCTACTGGACAGACTTTTACACATTGTCCACAACCTATGCATTTGCTCTCCATTAAGTTTTTTCCACCTCTGATTACTATATCTCTAGTTCCATCTTCTTTAGTAATCATCTCATATACACTTATTTTTTGTATATTATTGCACATTTCAACACATCTTCCACACAATATACACTTATTCATATCTCTAGATAATGCATGGGTTGATGTATCTATTTCTTTAGTATATTTGTTTTCTTTGTTCCTGTTTTCAACTCCAAATTCATATGCAAGATTTTGAAGCTCACAATCTCCTCTTCCCTTTTCACAGGTTAAGCAGTCATTTGGATGATTCTCTAATATTTTTTCCAAAACTTCTTTTCTATGTGATATTATATTTTCACTATTTGTAACAATATTCATGTTATCAGTTAGATGTGTTTCACAGCTTTTGACAAGGTCTCCGTCAACTTCTACTACACATATATTACAATATCCTTGTGGATTTAAATCCTTATGATAGCAAAGAGTTGGAACGTGTATATTTAATGATCTTAAAGCTTCTAATACAGTATTTTCTTTTATACCTTCATATTTAACACCATCTATAACTATATCCATACTTTCACCCCTAACTCACTTATATTTTTTCGATCTTTACAGCTGTAATTTTTAGTTCCGGGATTTTACATTTCTCATCCAATATAGTTCCAGTCAGCATATTTGCTGGTCCGTCAGCAAAGTGGAAAGGCATAAAGAATAGATTCTCAATAATTCTGTCTGTTTCTACTACAGTAGTAATTACTTCTCCCCTTCTTGAGATTATTTTTACTTTATCTCCATTACTAATTCCTAGATTAGTTAGAGTACGAGGATTGATTTCAACATATGATTTTGGAGACTTTTTATTTAACCCATCAACTCTACCTGTCATAGTTCTTGAATGATAATGATAAAGATTTCTACCATTTGTAAGTATAAATGGGTATTCATCATCTGCCTGCTCTCCAGCTAGCTCTTGTTCACTAGGAACAAATAGTCCCCTACCTCTTATTGGCGCATTCTTGTGTAAATATTTAGTCCCATGATGACTTTTATCCTTAACTGGCCATTGTAGGCCTTCATTATCAATTCTATCATAATCAATTCCCACATAGCTTGGATTTGCTAATGAAATCTCGTCCATTATTTCACTAGGATGATTATATATCTTTTTCTCATTTCCTAATACATTTATCAAATCCATTATTACTTGCCAATCAGCTTTTCTATCACTATCTCTTTTAACTGCTTTTCTAATCCTTTGGACTCTTCTTTCCGTATTAGTAAATGTTCCATCTTTTTCAGCATATGACAGTCCAGGTAGAACAACATCTGCAAATTCAGCTGTTTCAGTCATAAATATATCTTGGACTATTAGAAACTCACAGTGTTCAAGGGCATGCTTTATGTGATTTATGTCTGGATCTGAAATCATAGGATTTTCACCAAATATATGCATGTATCTTATTTTTCCTTCTATGGCTGCATCCATCATCTCAGGAATTGTTAGTCCTTCTTTTCGACTTAGCTCAGTGTTCCACAACTTTTCAAACTTTGCAGTAATCTTTTCATCACTTACCTTTTGATAACCTGGGTATACATTTGGAAGTCCACCCATATCACATGCTCCTTGAACAGAGTTTTGTCCTCTTAGTGGGTTAATACCTGCACCAAGCTTACCTATATTTCCACATAAAAGCGCAAGATTAGAAAGTGTCATAACTCCATTTGTACCTGCTTTATGCTGTGTTATACCCATAGCATAGAATATTGAAGCTGGTTTAGCCTTGGCATAAATTCTAGCAGCTTCTATAATATCTTCAGCATTTACTCCACAGATTTCAGCGCATCTTTGCGGGTCGTATTTTTCCACTAATTTTTTTAATTCTTCAAAGCCTTCTGTATATTTATCTACATACTCTTTGTCATAAATTCCTTCTTTTATAATGACATGCATCATTCCATTAATCAGAGCAATATTACTTCCAGGTTCTATCTGTAAAAACACATCTGCAATTTCTGCCATATTTACTCTTCTAGGATCTGCTATAATAAGTTTTGCACCATTTTGTTTCGCTCTTTTAATTCTAGCTCCTATAACTGGATGGTTTTCTCTAGGATTTGCACCTATTATGAAAATAGCATCTGATTCATCTATTTCTTCTATACTGTTAGTCATAGCTCCACTACCTAATGTATGTTGCAGACCTGCAACAGTTGAGCTGTGTCAGAGTCGTGCACAATGATCTATGCTATTAGATTTGAAAATAGTTCTAAACATTTTTTGGAACAAATAATTTTCTTCATTTGAACATCTTGCCGAAGTAAGTCCTGCAAAAGCATCAGAACCACTTTCACTATAGATTCTGTTCATATTTTCTTTAATAAACCCATAAACCTCTTCCCATGATACTTCTTCAAATTTCCCCTTTTTCTTTATGAGAGGTTTTTTAAGCCTGTCCTTATGGTCAACAAATTTATATCCAAATTTACCCTTAACACATAACATACCATTATTTGCTTTATTCATAGCTGGGTCAACTGATACTATTTTATTATCAACTACATTTAAATACATCTGGCATCCTACTCCACAGTAGGAGCATGTAGTTTTAACCTTTTTTTCTTCCCAATTTCTGTACTTTATATCTTTTTTAGGCATAAGAGCACCAACAGGGCATATACTAACACAGTTTCCACATGATACACAGTTAGTTTCATTTATAGCTTTATTATCTTTTGTCCAAGCATACTTCTTTCCGCTTTTAGTTTCTTTTAGCTCTAATATTCCATACCCCTGCTGTTCTTCACAAATTTGAATACACTTCCCACATGCAATACATTTATTTGGGTCTATATAGAAAAATGGGTTTGAAGAATCTATATATATTTCTTCAGTTGCTTTATTAAAATTAGTCTTTACTCCATATTCATATGAGTATTCTTGAAGCTTACAATTACCGCTTTTTTCACATACCATACAGTCTAATGGATGTGATTCTAAAATATTCTCTAATACTTTTTTTCTTTCGCCAATAACTCTTTGATTATGGGTTTCTATTACCATGCCATCTTCTACCTCAGTGCTACAAGCTGGCTTCAACTCTCCATTTATATCTACTTTACATATTCCACAGTTGCTAATACTTTTTAGTCTTGAGTCATGGCAAAAATGAGGAATTTTTATGTTTGTTAATTCACAAACTTCTAGCACCGTACTTTTCTTTGACAATGTAAAATTCTTATTGTTTATAGTTATATTTACCATTAACAAAGCTCCTTTCATTGCAAAGTATCATATCTTTATTTAAAATAGAATTTTTTTGCTACTTTTAATATTTTATAACTTAATTAAAAAAAATACTAGATGTTTATGTGAATTTGTTAACATAATTTCTTATAAAAAGCGTTACAATTTATACTTTTAATACCATATTATACATATGATTAAAAGAAAAGTTAAGGGGGTGAAGCTTAAAGCTTCACCCCCTAATCCTTATTCTAAGCAAGGTACACTAACAGGAACTTTACGATATCCTGTAGCTTGCTCAAATCCATATGCAATTTCTATTAGTGTAGGTTCGTCCCATTCTCTTCCCAGAATTTCCATTCCTACTGGAACTCCGATTGGTGCAGTGTCAGTAGGCTTTGTAAATCCAGCAGGTACTACACATGCCGGGAAGCCTGTTACGGAACCAATTACTCCATTTCTCTCAACCTGTGCCTCTCCTACTCTAACTACAGGTCGTTTCTGATGAGGATATACAATCGCATCTAACTTATATTCTGCCATGATTCTCATCACAAGATTTCTAAGCTCCATTCTTTTAATAAGACGTTCATTATATTCAGGACTATTTATATCAAGAGTCTCCGCAAACTTGATGTTTTCTTCTATTCCTTCATGATATTTCCCTGATGCTATAACATCAGCTAAAGAATTTACCTTTGCACGTGAACCAAGGTCTTCTAGGTATATATTTAAGTGAGCTTTTAAGTCATAAAGATGCACACTTATTTCTTTAACTAGCTTATCAGCGTCTATATTCTCTTCAATTGAAACTATAGTTGCCCCATTTTTTTTCATTTCTTCTAAGCTATTGTTTATGACTTTATTTACTTCTTGGTGAATTTCCTTGTCTCCAAAGAAGCTTTTTAATACGCCTATTCTCTTTCCCTTTAAGCCTTCTTTATTTAAAAATCTAGTATATGTTTCTGGAACTTTTCCAATTGACCATGCTGTTGCAGGATCATCAGAATCATATCCTGCAATTACATCTAACACTTTTGCTGTATCTTCTACTGTGCGCATAATAGGGCCTGCTGTATCTTGAGTCATAGAGTATGGTACTATCCCATCTCTGCTCACTAAACCAACCGTTGGTCTAAATCCTACTAAGCTACATGCTGAAGCAGGAGAGCGTACTGAATTGATTGTATCCGTTCCTATACCTATTATTCCAAAATTAGAAGATATTCCCGCACCAGTTCCTCCACTAGATCCTCCTGGTGTTCTAGTCAAATCATATGGATTGAGCGTCTGTCCTAAGATAGAGCTAGCAGTTTCACCCCAAACTGCAAACTCATGCAGATTCACTTTTGCTATAATAATTGCTCCTGCTTGCTTTAGCTTTTTAGTAATAAATGCATCATCAGCAGGTATTACCCCTTCTAAGCTAAGTGATCCAGCAGTAGTTGGCATATCTCCTGTATCAACATTGTCTTTTAATAATACAGGGATTCCATGAAGTGGCCCTACAAGTCCTGATGTTTTAAATCTCTTATCAAGTTCATCAGCAATTTCTAATGCTTTCGGATTTATCATAATTATAGAATTTAGAGCAGGACCAAGTCTATCATACGCGTTAATTCTAGCTAAGTACATTTCTACCAATTTACGACAAGTTAACTCTCCACTTTTCATTGCATTATGAACTGATGTAATAGTTGCCTCATGAAGACAAAAATCTTTTTTATCTGTATTCACATTTGTCACCTACCTACTATATATTAGTTTGAAGTACAATATTTTGCTTGCGAAAATAATCTACCTAGATTAGATATGCGAAGAAAACGTTTTATTTCTCCTAATATATATTATACAAGTATGTACTAGCTATTAGCATTGTTAGTTGGATACAAAAAAAGGAACCTGTTATTATTAAGTATATATAAGAGGACTCCATAATAAAGACTGTATCTAAAAAAAGAATGAATTGCCTTTTTTTTACAGTTCATTCTTTTTTATTTATTCTTTATTCTTATATAAAAATTTTGACTCAATATAGCCAAGTAATATTGCTATTGCTAATTGTATCGCCCAAATGATTAGAGAAAATTTTACATCTGTATTTATATTTAAGTTAAATAAATTGTTTAAAACTTTTATATTTATTATGACATAGGGAATCAAAACAGATATGCTTCTAATCTTTAATGCAGCATATAATGTTAATGCAAATAATACAATAAATATAATCAATTGAATCTGTTTATTTAGAAATATTACTGACGGCGTATTAATGTTCAATAATTTTATTTTTTATATCGCTTAATTATATTGTCTAATTCCTTTGCAATAGAAACTTTTAACTCTAAAGGGCCAATAACCTCCACATCTCTTATGATTTTCAAAATAGTGTTTATTGCAAATTCATATCCATACATATTAATTGTTGCCAATAAATAGTTCCCATCTTCTTTTATTTCCAATGCTTCTAAATCTTTAAGAGCATCTACTTCATTCTTATGTACCTTAATAATAACCGGATAATTCTCATTCTCTGCACACAAGTTCTTGAATATTTTTTGACTCTTATTCCAATATCCCTCAATAGAAAAATCCTTAGGCATATTAAAATTGTCATCTAGGATTTCACATTCTATTATACGTTCACACTTAAATGTTCTTATATTCTTATTCTTTTCGCAGTATGCTATCATATACCAATCCATTCTTTTAACTACTATTCCATATGGATGGACTCTTCTAACTGATAATTTTCCTTCATATTTTTGATATGAAATGCTAAGGATTTTTGACTTAAAAACCCCCTGTATAATGGTATCGATATTGTCTAAGTGCTGATTATCTCCCCACCAAGATGTATCATCAAAATAAAATTTTCTTCTTATATCGTCTAAATTGCTACTTTGCTTCGATGATAGATTTTTTTGTAATTTTAGCAATGTATTATTTAGCTTAGTAGCCATATCACTCTGTCTATCTGGTAGTATACCCATGCCACTCAGGTATAAGTTAATAATATCTTCTTCTTGAAGGTGCTTTATCCCTACTGAATATCCATCCATCAGATATATACCTCCATTAGGTCCACTAGCTGTAGCTAATGGTATCCCTGCCTCACATAAAATATCAATATCTCTATAAACTGTTCTCACTGATATTTCAAGCTTTGATGCAATTTCTTTGGCCTTAATAGTCCCTCTGGACTCTATTAGTAATAAAATTGAAATTAATCTATGAAGCCTCATGTAAACATCCCCTAAATAATAATTAAAAAAGCTAAATATCTATGACAATATGTTGTCATGAATTAGTTGTTATAATCATAGTACCATATAATGAAAGGAAGGGATAGCTATGAATGTAGGTATATTAGGAACTGGTTTTGGTGCATACCATGCTAGTATCTACAAGAAGCTCAGCAGCATTGATTCAATTACAATTTACGGGAGAAATAAAGAAAAACTTGAAAAGATTGAAAAGGATATGGAAATAAAGGTTACAGAAAATATTGATGACATACTTACTAGCAAAGATATCCATTTAATTGACATTTGCCTACCTAGCCTACTACACAAAGAATATGTCATTGAAGCTCTAAAAAACGGGAAAAATGTTTTTTGCGAAACACCTATATCCTTAAATCTTGAAGATGCAATGGCTATGAGAGAAGCAGAAAAACAGTATGGTAAACGAGTTTTTGTCAACTTGTTTATCAAACATGAATATCCTTATGAATATGTTTATGATACTATTCAAAAAAATGCACTTGGAAAGCTAAAAGCTTTACATGTGAGAAGAAAAACCCCACCACTATGGGGTGATCTAAGCCTAAATAAAATAACAACTAACCTGATGATCCATGAATTTGATTTTGTTACATGGATGTTGGGAACACCTAATAAAATATCTGCTGTTGGTATTAACGGTAATGAAGGACAGTCTCATGTAAATGCCTTACTAGCTTATGAAGATTCAATTATAGAAATTCAAGGTTCGTCTATGATGCCAGAGTATCATCCTTTTACTGTTGGATATGAAGCAATATTTGAGAAAGGTACCATAGAATATATTGAAAATGGCTATGTAAATAAGTGCGAAAAGGCTCTGACATTGTTTACTAACAATAGCAAGGAAGATTTGGATATACCGGAAAAAGACTGCTATGAAGAGTCCATTAAGCATGTTGTTGAGTGCTGCATAAAAGATATTTCTACAATATTAAGTCTTGAAGATGCAATTAAATCATTGAAAGTAGCATTACAAATAAAAGAAGAGATAGCTAAAAAATAAAAATATCACATTTTATTAAGTAGGGTAGTATGTTGTTTACCCTACTTATAACAATTTTCTATATAGTTGTCACTATTGGATTAGAGATGCATTTTTCAATTCTCTCCTATTTATACTTCTTGTAATTACCTCCAAAACCTTGTCTGTTATAACACTCTAGTTTATGATATATTATTTAATACCATCTTATCTTTTTATACTATTGAAGGACTAAGAATAATACGATATCTTAAGAAATACAAGGAGGAAAAAGATTATGTCATCTAACTTAAGTAAAAGCGCTGAAAAGGTTCAGAAAGAACTTAATAAATTTGGATTTGAGCTTAACGTAATTGAACTATCTGATTCTACTCGCACTGCTCAAGAAGCAGCAAACACAATAGGATGTAGTATAAGTCAAATAGCTAAATCCTTGATTTTCAAGGGAAAAATTTCTCAAAGCCCAATATTAATAGTGGCAAGCGGTACAAACCGAGTAAATGAAAAAGCAATTAAACAACATATAGGAGAAAAGCTAGAAAAAGCAGATGCAGATTTTGTGCTCAAGCATACAGGCTTTGTAATAGGAGGCATCCCCCCAATTGGACATAAAACTCCTATTCTAACTCTGATTGATGAAGATCTAATGCAACATAAGGAAATATGGGCTGCCGCCGGAACTCCACATTCTGTCTTTAGACTTACTCCAATGATTTTAGCAGAAATAACACATGGAGATATAATTTGCATCAAATAAATTAAGGCCACAAAATATTTTTTGGCCTTAAATGACTTCTTATAACTTATATGCGACTATTTCTTATCTGATTTTAGTTTTCCTAACTCTAGATACTCTTCTTTACCACTTACCCAACTCTTCAAATTAATCAATCGTTCACCATCATCACCGTGCTCTTCATTATTATATGCATCCTGTAATTTTTCACATGGTAGCTTTGAACAATAACCACAATGATTATATCCTTTATCAATTGAACACATTGCAACGGAACATTCTCCCCAAAATGGTTTGCCTTGAAGTGCTTGGCAACCTGGACAGTTTGTCTTTTCTTTCCATTCACATACTCCACAGTATGTTCCACACATTCCGATCATTTGTTTATCCATATATACACTCCCCTCTAAAAAAAGTTAAAATCCAATAAATCGTTTTAACTTTTTTGTCTCAACATTTGGCATAATCTCTTTAACTCTCATTATTATTTCATCCATAGCCTTGTTTGGGTCTATGTCATTAGACTCTTCTATAAGTTTATCGCCTGCCCATGTTTCTACAGTAGAATATACAGTAGAAGGCCAGCCATAAGTTTCTCCTTTGGCATTTATTTTTTGCTTTGTACCATACCCGGTTATAAACATTCCCATTTGTAATTCACACATGGCTGATTCATATTTGGAATTTAACTCTTTTGTAAAACCACCCAATGATTTGATCTCATACGCTGCCAAACTTTTGTGATCCTCAAATAAATTATATATTTGCTTTGCATAGTTGCTTATTAAGCCATCAGAATATAGCTCTGAAAAACTTCTTCCTTTTCTTCTAGCAGCAAAAAACTTAGGATACCATTCAAGGGAGATAAATCCTGGCTTTCTATCAAACGACTTTGCATATGCCGCTTTGTGATCTTTCTCAATATTAACTCTCCATAACCATGGGTCTGATGGTAGATCAGTATGCCACTGCTCTGACACTGTTAAATCTGAAAGGTTTATAAAATCAATGCAGTTATTTGATAAAGGCATAAATCCTAAATCCTCTACTATAGAAATAAAATCGCTATAGTCTGTGATTTTTGCGTTCATATAATTACTAGTCATTATAATACTCTCCTTCCTTTTAAAGATTTTAATACTAACAAAAACCCCTTCCCTCCATTATAAAAATTATTTGAAACATAAATTATAATAAGCACTACTTAATTTTTAATTTATCATTATCAGAATAACATAATGAATATGTCAACAGTATGTCATGTTCATTTATACATGTCTAAAATATTTTTTGCATTAGTCTTGAGTTCATCAATTATTGATTTTGGCGATAAAATATATACTTTATCACCCAGACTCCGAATAAAGTCCATTGCATACTCATGATTGTTATAGAATAAAGAAAATTTAATGTGATTATCTTCCGTGATTTCATAGGAGTCTATACCATAGCGATCAACTATTTGATATTCTAGAGAACGATCAATAAGCATAGTTATTATTTTTTTATCTTTTTGGAAATAGTTATCAAGATTAAGTTTCTCATCAGGGACATCTCTGAGGATGTATTTAATATTAAGGATTTTAAGATTGCTGATTCTATTAAGTTTAAAGAGTCGGAAATCATTTCTTAGTTTACAGTATCCAAAAACATACCATGCAGACCATTTAAAAGTAATGAAATATGGTTCCACATTCCTTCTAGAATTTCCTTTGCTAGAAAAATAGTCAAAACATACCATAAAGTTATTACTAATTGCTTGTCTTAAAAAACTAATTTTCTGATTAAGGCTTGTCTTATAAAAAGAAGTCAAATCAATGAAAATATCACCGCTCATTGATATGATATCGTCTTGTTCCGGAGAGAGTTTCTCTAAAAGGAGTTGGATGCTACTATTATTTGTTATACTTGCAATACTTTTTAAGCCTGTAATTATATTGTCGAGTTCATCATTAGTCAGTATATTTTTATCTAACTTATAACCCTTAGCAATACTAATTCCACCACCGCCGCCTTGATAAGTAATTATTGGTATACCAGCTTTACAAATGTTTTCAATGTCTCGATGAATGGTGCGAATAGACACCTCAAATCTTCCTGCTAAGTCTTTTGCTTTTGTTCTATCATTATTTAAAAGTATAGTTATTATTCCAATAAGCCTATCAATTTTCATACATTCCACCTCCCTTATAGCATGCTCTCGAATTGTCTTTGTCATTATTCTAGCGTTTCATAACCTGTTCAATAAGTCTACCAGATGTATATCTGTAAAATTTACGATCTTCTATTTTACCATTTTCCCACTTTCCTGATTCGATAATCCATTTACCTTCCTGTTGATATAAATTTGCATAGGTATTATCTGTTGTATCGGCAATGTCTGCTTTTTCAAAATGGTCTTGATCCCATCGATATACCTCAACAAAACCTGGAAGACTTCCGGTAGAAATACCAACTATTTCTTCTTGACCATCCTCATCCAAGTCTACAATTTGAGGACTTCCCATTACTAATAGACTAGCCCATTGTTTGCTGTTTTCATTATATCCAATAATCTTCATTTCCAAATAAGTTGAACCCATTCCACCAACTATTTCAATTTCTTTAATGCCATCAAAGGTTCTATCTACTAATTCTACATGTACATCTTCAATCCCATAATTACTTACATTGCCTATTTCATATAGGCTACCCTCATGTTCTAGAAATGCATATATAGTCCTTCCATTCTGCTCACCCATATCAGTATTGGTATCAACATATAAATGAATTGTAGCTTCTATTTGCCCTGATAGTTTTTCAAAATGAATACGTTTCTCTTCAGTCCAGTCTTTTTTAGGATATCCTTCTTTTATTTTCTCTGCAGAAACAGGAGTAAAAACTAAATCAATGGTTTTATCTAAATTCTTTTCACTTTGATTTTCCCACTGCCCCTTCTTGTTATTTTCATTATTAGGTATATCCGATTGCGAACAAGCAGTTAAAACCATTATAATTGCTAACATCATAATTACTATTTTTTCTTTCATCATATACCTCATCCTTTTAAAATCAGAATCAACAAATTATAATTATTATATCAAAAAAACAATGACATTGCCCTTATAAAGAAAATAGCTGTTATCTTAATTCTTTCACTTCATTATAATAACCGTTTCAAATAATCTCAGTATCTTATGTATTGACATAAAAAAACAGAGCAGTAATTATCTAGCTACTCTGTTTTTACAACACTCCATAATAGATTATTTTTTATTTTTAAATCTTACTTTAATAGAAGTTGCAAATGATTAATCTAATTTTAATTCTTTCTTGTAAATTCTTCTTTTACTCTTTTTCTTATTTCAGCCGAAGATAAAAAGTCAAAAGCAGTAAGTGCCATGGCCTTTGCACCTATAATCATTCCTTCAAATCCTGCCCCCGAATTACTTGCTTGCTTAAACTCTTCTGTATGCCCTACTAAACTCTCGCTTCCAATCTTTATATATGGAGCAATAGTAGGACATACATGACTTACATTACCTGCGTCCCAAGCATAGTTTGCATCTTCACTTTCTATATAGCTTACACCTAAAGCATCCAATACATTCATAAAAGATAAGGCTAGTTCATGATTGGGTTTTAAATCTTCATATATTTTTCTATCTTCAATAATTTCGTATTCACAGCCTGTAACCATTGCTGATGCTTCTACACATTTTTTTACTTTGTTCATTACATCAGATAGAACTTCTATTTTATCTGCTCTTATGCTCATTCTCATGCCACATCTATCTGGGATGGTATTCTGAGTAATTCCTCCTTCAGTTATAATTGGATTTACAATCACTCTTGGTAAAAAATGCTGTCTAATAGCATTGATATTGTTTATTGTTAAAATTCCAGCAGTTAAAGCATTTATCCCTTCATGAGGTGATCCACCAGCATGAGCTGGTTTGCCCTTGAAAAAAACTTCAATTGATGCAGAAGCAACTAATTGTCTCTTTATTATAGTTCTACCTTCTGCATGACATATCATGGCTGCATCTATATTATCAAAAATACCCTCTTCAATCATCACAGCTTTTCCTCCAGAATTCGGAACATTTCCTTCCTCTGCTGGTGTTCCTATGACTATAATGCTGCCTTCTATTTTATCAAGCACTTTTGATAGACCTAATGCCGCTCCAATAGCAGATACTGAAAACAAGTTGTGTCCACAAGCATGACCAATTTCACTTAGTGCATCATACTCT
The DNA here is from genome assembly GCF_050433385.1 of Brassicibacter mesophilus. NCBI lineage: Bacteria > Bacillati > Bacillota > Tissierellia > Tissierellales > Thermohalobacteraceae > Brassicibacter > Brassicibacter mesophilus. Next base: position 64,337 of record NZ_JBNPXI010000022.1, on the reverse strand, counting down.
GACATTATACCAACACAAGGCCCATCGCCTTTTCCCTTTTTAACTGCTGTAAATGCAGTATCTAATTTGGCTGCCTTTCTTTGTATTTGAAATCCTTCTCTTTCAAGAACCTCTATAAGTTTTTCACTCGCTTTATATTCTTGATATCCAAGTTCAGGATTATCCCATATATATTTTGATAATTCTATAAGTTCATTTTTTTTATTTTCAATTTCACTAGTTATTATTTTGAATAAATTTTGTTTTTCTGTTAAGTTCATTTATTTGTCCTCCTATTTACTTATATTTCAATAGTAAATTACATATTTATCATGGCTCCTGGTCCAAGTGGTAAATCTAATAGCATCCAAACTACTAAAAGAATTGTCCAGATTATTAAATATGTTAAAGCATAAGGAATCATTGTTGAAATTACAGTACCCATACCTGATCTTTTATCAAAACGTTGAGCGCAGATTATAATAAAAGGTAAAAAAGGTTCAAGTGGAGATATACTATTCGTTACAGAATCAGCAATACGATAAGCAGCTTGCGTAGCTGCAGGAGATATTCCTATCTGCATGAACATAGGAATAAATATTGGAGCAAGCAAAGCCCATTTAGCAGAAGAACTACCAATTAAAAAGTTGATCATAGATACAAATATTATAAACGCAACAACCAGAGGTATTCCCACAATTCCACTAGCTTTTAGAAACTTAGCACCCTTAACTGCTAACAATAGTCCTAAATTAGTATAAGCGAAAAATTCAACAAACTGCGCCGCAAAGAAGCATAATAAAATAAATCCTGCAAATGACTTCATTGATTCTGTCATATATTTTACAACGTCATTTGAGTTCTTAATTGTTTTTGCACCTATACCATATGCTAGTGCAGCAACTATAAACCAAACTAAAAGAAGAGGTATCATTGAAGAGAGAAATGGAGATGGAACTATAGTTCCTGCAACAGGATCTCTTAATATACCATTTTTAGGTACAATTATAAAAGCTATTATAGCAAAATATATTAGCGTAACTATACCTGCATTCTTTAGTCCTTTTCTTTCATTTTCTGTTATTGTCATTAATTCTTCATCATCTGATTCATATGTTTCATCTGCATTCTTAGGGTCATATTTGCCTAGTCGAGGTTCAATTATTTTTTCAGTTACTAATACGCCAACTATTGAAAGTACTACTGTTGAAGCAATCATAAAAAACCAGTTTACTGCTGGATGTACTAGAAAGTTAGGGTCTATTATTTGAGCTGCTTTTTCCGATATACCTGCAGATAATATATCAGTTGGAGTAATTAATAGATTAGCACTTAGTCCTGCTGCAACTCCTGAAAATCCTGCCGCTATACCTGCTATAGGGTGTCTTTTTAATGCTTTAAATATAAGTCCGCCTAGTGGTGGAATAACTACAAATGTAGCACTTCCAGCGATATTTCCCATGATGCCTGAAAATATAATTATAAAAGTAACTAAAGTCTTAGGTGCACCTACTATTACTTTTCTTAATAATGTCCTTAGAAGACCTGCTTCTTCCGCAAGACCCAATCCAATCATCATCACTAAAACCATCCCCAATGGTGGGAATTTAGTAAAGTTTTTCACTACATTGCTTAGAATCCAAACTATACCTTCTCTTGTAACTAGACTTTTAACAACTTGCTCTTCACCAGTACCTGGATGAATTACCTTGGTCCCCGCAGTAACTGCTGATATAACTACAACTATCAATGCCATTATCATAAAGATGTAAATTGGATGCGGTAGTCTATTTCCTAGTCTTTCTAAGAAATCCAAGAATCCTTTCTTTTGCTCTTTGCTTTTCATTATTTTCCCCTCCTATTTTTATTGCTGATAATTAATTTTCGTATATATAACTGCAAATTGCTACAATTACAATCTTAATAAAGATGTCACACAAAAAATTTTAAATGTTAATAAAAAGCAAATTCCAGAAATCGTTTTCATTTTAATGAGGGTCATTATAAAATTAATCAAATTTGGAAAATTATCTTTTTTGGAAACTATTATTTAATTTATAGTTTCCTAATTTTAATATTTTACCTTTTTGTATAATTGTACAGCTTGTACATGCTAAAATCAAAATAGTAAGGATAATAGGACATCAACAGTGAAATCTAGCTTTAATGCTCTTATATTTGCCATCAACCTTGTTTTTATAATATTTTTTTATTGCATTTATTACCTTATGAAAATTATATCATAAAACCATAAAAACAAAAACGGTTTTTTGTCTATCTTTTCAGAATATTTTTTAAACTCATAAAATACCATGTTTGCTATTGACAAAATTTTAGTTGCAGCTATTATTCTAGCTTTTCTTCTAGCATAATATTATAACCATCGATTTTTTTTAGTTTTAATGTATAATAATAGTATATTTATGTTGAACGTAAAAATTTTTAACTCAATACAGAATAGGTGTGAGCGCTACAAAGGGAATAAAGTAGATTATTACAAAAGGGGTTGATGTTCTTGAAGAACAAGATAAAAGATGAAGTGTATAAACTATCCAATACTCATGGAATAAAAAAACTTACTATGTCTGAGATTGCAACAAGCCTCAGAATAAGTAAAAAAACCATATATGAATATTTTCAAAGTAAAGATGAGCTAATAAATGAAGTAATCGATGATTACATTAATAATAATTATGAAATCTTAAATAAAGAGTTGGAAAAAAGTAATAACATAATAGAGCAACTAAAAATAGCTTGCTTTCTGTTTTCTCCAACACCTTATGATTTTTATGAAAATAACATAGAAGATATAAAGTCTTTTTATTCGGACAAATATTTAGAAATTCAAACACTTATAGAATATAAAACTAATAGAATAATTGAAATTTATAGGAATGGAATAGAGCTTGGTATATTCGAATCCAAAATTAATCCTATTACTATAGCTTTTATTTCTCAGTCTTTTGTAAATATGACAAATGATAGCGAAAAACCTCTTCATATGTGTGAATCAAAAAAAACTTTATTTGAAAGCTTTTACGAAATACTTCTTTATGGCTGTACAAAAAGATAAAATATCATATTAATTGTTATACCTAGCGTGATATCAGCTATATAAAACCTATAGCCTTTTTAGCACCAAATAGTACTAAAAATCTTACACCATTTAGCAAAGCAGACTCATCTATCATAAATTTTGAATCATGGCAATAATATGAGGCGCCTATTTTTTTGTTACCTACCCCTAGAGACATAAAACAGCCAGGTTTTGCTTTTGTATAGCATGAAAAACTATCTGCTACTAAATAAGGAATTTCTAATTTTTTAAATGAACCTGTCTTAAAATGTTCCTTTATTACTTTTTCCGCTAATAAAGCTACATCCTCATCATTAATAGTAGCTGAATAACTTGGTTCATACTCAATCTCATATTTCCCTCCATGAGCTTTAGTTATTCCATCAATTATATTTTGTATGTTTTTCTTTACAAATACTCTGGTCTCTTCATCAATACTTCTTATACTTCCACCAAATACAATCTTATCGGGTATAATGCTATGATATTTATTAAAAGTATTAAAATAAGTTATTGAGATTACTTGTGGAATATATGGTGATATTTTTCTTGATATTATCGTCTGTAATGAGTTGATTATTTCAGTTCCTATGATTATAGGATCTATAGTTTCATTAGGTGTAGATGCATGGCCACCTTTTCCTCTAATTGTTACAGAAAACTTATCTAAAGCGCAGGTTATTGGGCCAGCTTTTGTAGCAAGTACTCCTGCTTCTAAAGCTGGTGTGACATGTATACATAGAATCATATCTACATCATCGATATATCCCTTTTCTATTATTTCAACAGCTCCTCCTAGTGGGGTTTCCTCTGCATGCTGAAATATAAATTTAATATTTCCCTTTATCACATTTCTATATTTGCTTAATATTTTTGCTGCACCTAACATCATAGCCACGTGAGAATCATGTCCACAAGCATGCATTACCCCTTCTTTTTTTGATTTGAAACTTATATTTGTTTCTTCTTGCAGGGGAAGAGCATCAATATCTGCCTTAAAGGCCAGAGTCTCTCCATCTTCATCTCCCCTTAGCAAGCCTATCACACTTGTTTCTGTAGGACTAAAGGTTTCAATTCCATCAAAAGTTTTTAAGACGCTTTCAATATATTGCTTAGTCTCATATTCATGAAAAGATAATTCTGGATTTTGATGGATATGCCTTCGCCATGATATAACCTCTTCTTCTATACTTTCTATTTCTTCCTCTATTTTTCTCTTAAGACTGGTAATTTCGGAAAACAACTTTCATCCTCCTTCTTACATATTTATCGAGTTCAATATTTAATAACACTTCTTATTTCATATATTAATACTATATTTTATTACTTTCAACTGCATCTTCCCATTTCATTCTATAGTAACAGAAGGATAAGATTTACGCTCTTATTTATTTGCTTTATTATCCATTACTTTAGTCCTAGTTTTTCTGCTACCAACGTCTCATTTTTTATATTTGATTATATTACAAAAGGTAATTTAAAAAATTTGTCGAATCTTGTCAATCTGAACATAATATTAAGAATGGAGAGATGCCGCCAATGACTTTTAACCAAGATAATCATTTGTATTCAAGACGAAATAGGAAGTATAGAAACAAAAAACAATTATTAAAAAAAGCATTCTATTTTCTTATACCTATTTTCACTTTATTTTTTGTTAGTTTGATTATTCCATTTACTCAAGCCAATTCAGCACCAATTGCTGAAGACTTAACTAGTTATAAATTAGCAAGCGATACTTTGATGAATTTTTCTTTCAATAAAGATTCCAATCGACCATATATACAAGTTGTACATGAGATAATGTCTGGAGAAACATTATCTAGTATTGCTAGAAAATACTATGATTCTACTAAGTTTGTTCAAAAATTAGCCCTGGATAATAATATTCAAAATCCGAGTGTAGACTTAAAGGTTGGGAATTCATTAATTATTTCAAATCCAAAAATAATAGATATTTATAGAGTTAACCCAGGAGATACAATCTTCAGCATTACACAACAATATTTTAATCGTGAATGGTATACTCACTACGTCCAATCAATTAATGAGATTTATAATCCAAGTACAGATGTAAAATCTGGGACAAAAGTTTTATTACCTTTAACTAAGTCAACCATTGAGCATACAGTTCAGCCTGGAGAAACGCTATATAGAATAGTTTTAAATCACTTTCATATATCTATATTTCAAGATTTAATTGCTGAATATAACGGAATTAATCCGAAGAATTTAAAAATAGGAACAGAAATTAAGATTCCTAACCCTTTTTATATCGAAGAAAATACACTTAATAAGAATATAGTTGATAAAAAATATGATTATTATATTGAAATTAATAAGTCTAAAAACACGCTTTCTCTCTTTAATAATAAAAACTTAGTTCGTACTTTCCAAGTTGCAACTGGTAAAAATACAAACTTAACTCCAGAGGGAACCTTCAAAATAGTTAATAAAATAAAGAACCCATGGTATTCACCAAAAGGTATTCCAGGAGGAGAGCCACAAAATCCGCTCGGTATAAGGTGGTTAGGACTAAGTGTTCCCAATACAGGTGGAACCAAATATGGTATCCATGGGACAAATGATCCTTCTTCTATAGGAAAATACGTAAGTCTAGGATGCATTCGCATGAATAATAAAGATGTTGAATGGCTATATGATTATGTACCTGTTGGAACTGTAGTAGTTATAAAGGATTAACATTTCGTATAAAAGCCCTAATCATTCTAATATTATCCCTATTATGTAGACATATATAGAAAAACCATATAGTATAATCTAGTGGGAATAATTTTATGAATAAATGACAGAAAACAAATAAATAACTTAACTACACTTTATATTTTGCTTACTAATATGAAACTTTCTTTTTTAGCCCTTTCAATAATTTTATTGTAAATTGCAATTAAATATGGCTCGTTAGAATATATGCCCAAACTATTAACTTCTATCCACCCAACATCACTGGTTTCAGCTTCATTAATAACCAGCTTCTCATTTTCATCTACTATTAAGATATATGATGTATTTAAATGCAGATGAGCTGAAACGTATTTTTCTCTTTTAATATGTCCATATACTGGGATAATATCTATAGAAGCTAAATCATCTGTTAGTGGTAATATATTAGAAACACCAGTCTCTTCTCTTGCTTCTTTGAGTGCTACTTCGAGCATATCACTGTCACCATCTGCATGACCACCAGTCCATGTCCAAGTGTTATATATATTGTGATGAATCATAAGTATTTTATCTAGAGATTTATTTAAAATCAATCCAGAACTTGTCATATGTGCTATTTGGTTTCTTCTAGTTAGGATATCATCATAAAAGTTATCAATGTAATCCAAGATGATTTTTTTGTCATTTGCTTCTTGATCGTTAATTGGTTGATATTTTAGTATCGCTTCTTTAAAATTCATTAGTTTTACACTCCCCTTTTCCCCTTGAGACATAGCTATAAAAATAATATCTGCTACTATTATACCCGCTGCACTAAACTATCCTATACATCAACTTTACCCATTCTATCTATTTATATCAAAATCCTTTTTATCATTAATATTAATTTCTAATATTAATTTCTGTGTTCTAATTTCACTACTATAAATATTATTTTGAGAACAATCGTTTTTACAATCCATACAGCTATCCCTACTGATATTTATTTGATAAAAATTAAATTTATTAAATAGCTGTAACTAACAAAATATATAAGAGATTATGCAAACAAAATGTAGATAACTTTCCAATATAAAACAATCTTATCTCATCTTCTGATAAAATTAAAGATATGTTTATTAAAGGAAAAATGCAGATTGAATAAACGGACTATGTCTGCTGAAATTATACAGCATGAACTAATTTGCGTGCTATAAAGCTTAGTGATAAAATCATCAGTAGATTTTACTATATAAAAGAATAATTATGTAAGCAGATATTCTTTAAATTATAAGTATATAATTTTAGTCACAAAAATATCATATTTTAATTTGCTCCCAATTTTTTCTTTTTAATTACTGTCACAACAAGTATACTAATAGGAAAAATCACTTGAAAAGGTAAAGTAATGTATGGATATACCTCAAGAGCATACCCGAAATAATACATTATACTATCAAACTCATAATGGGAAAAATTAAGGGGAATCAATGATATAGGAATTGTAATAAATCTATAATCTTCACATCCAAATATTTTAGCAAATCCTTTACACGCAACCAATAATTCTATACTTAGTTTAATAAATCCTCCTAAGAAAAACGATATAGATACCATTACTTCTATTCTTTGTAAAACATTTCCCACATTTATTTTTGAAACAGTCAAATAAGAAGGAAAGTATGTGCTTGAAATCATATCTACTCCTATAGTTAAAATATTAACCACTCCGGTAACTAATACTACTATTCCTGCTATCAATAAACTAAAAATGTATATTTTATAAGGAGATTGTTTTGTTTTAAATGAAGATAAAACTATAGAAAAAAATACTATATCTGCAAAAGGAAACACATACGTATAATAAGTAGCTTTCAAAATAGAATCTATATCATTGTTTAGTACTGGGCGAATGTTATCTATGTTCATCTGAGGAATTAATAATAAACTTGAAGTAAATATTAAGATAATAGGTATCGGTAAGAAAAATTTTGACCATCTTCCTAAAACCTCTATCCCTCCCTTTACTATCCAAATAATTAGAATTACAAATATCATATGTATTACTATTTTAGGTGTTTCCGGAAAAGCAACTGTATTAACAAAATAACTATAATCTAATAAACTCAGCTCTAATGAATAAAGAGCATACCAAATAAATAACAGTATTATTCCTTTTCCCACTAATTTCCCGAAACAAATCTCAATAATATCAAACAAATCTTTTCCTGGAAACACATTGTGAAGATATATATATATATATATAAGAGCAGTAGTCAACGCTATTATTATTGCTAAAATAATCGCTAGCCATAAATCTCTCTTAGCATCAATTCCCATTACAAATATTGAAGCTTCTCCTATTATAGCAAGAACAATAAGTGATATACCTTGCATATCTGAGATAGTTTCTTTGTTCACTATTTAATCCTCCTAGGACATTCTTATACTTAGTATAAACTACTTTCTAATAATAATACTCACTACAGTATCTCTCTATTGTTTCACTATTGTCGCAGCTATATTGATTGAATTTTCAAGCAGATGCTGTTACTATATAATATATTGCAACGTAGAAATTCCAATATTTCTACAAGAAAAAGAATAATATGAAGTGGAAGTGGCTTCGAAAATATTCAATCAGTACTAAAAATAACTGGAAAGATAAAAACCTCTTAGAATGTGACTCTAAAAGGCTTTTTAAAAGAATAAGAAAAGCTATTACGTTTTTAGTGGTTATCTTACTTCTCAATACTATCTACTACATCTTCCCACTTCATATCAAAGCTCTTTTTCCATAAATATATGGTCACCACAAGTACAACAACAGTGTAAGCTATCAATAAAAGCTTTACTTTGCTTAAAGCGATATGAATGCCTACAAATGTACCTACGAAAATTAAGGTTGTAAAAAACACTCCAGTATTACCACTCTGTGCTTTTTGAATATCATCACTAAACGGGAGCTCCATCTTAGAGGTCTTGAATAAAACAAGTGTAAGCAATATCATGCCAATCAAGATTAAAATCAAATCAATTATAATTGTAAATCTATATATTATTAAAAATACTATGCTCACAAACAAATATATAGGTATACAGTATTTTACAAGATACCCTTTTAATGCTCCTCTATAAATAGGTCCAGGTGACTCTATTGGCAATGTCCTATATATCCAAGAACCCTTGAAATTTTCACTTGTTGATATCATCATTATAGTGTTGGATAGCATTAATACGGCTAAATATATTGAAAGATACGCCTTACTTTCTGCCATTCTAGAAAATACACCTTTTAAAGAACTGAAATCACTAAAATAAGGAATCAACATTAAAAAAGGAAAAACTGCTGCCATAGCAAGACTAGGATATATCTTAAGCTTTAGCTTTCTTTCATTAGATAACATGTTCTGTGTGAATCTATAGAATATATTTTCCATATTACCATGACTAAATATTTTAGAGCTTTTCTTACTTAAATATCCTTTTCTTTCAGCAGATATGCCATTTTTAGCACTACTATTATTAAGCTTTGATAAGTTGCTTTCAAAATGAGGAACTATAACCTTTGCATGAATTACCAATGCTATTACGGGAATCAAAATACATAATGCTCCAAAATATATGTATATGCTTTCATAATTATTATTAATAAACAACTCAAATGGTGCTGCGAACCATGCCGGTGGAATTAAAGCACTCCACCATTTTGGAGTAAATGATACATTCAGGTCTATAAATTCAAACATACGTCCAATCAATTGATATACTATAATCATCGTTATAGAAAGTATAATCTGAAAATAATTTATGATATCCTTAAGCTTTTCACCATCAAAAAACTTCAAGATAACACTATACAATAATGCAGTAAGAAATATAACAAAGCCTGCTAGCAAAGTAAGCTCTAAAATAAACAAAAGAAAAAATAGTATTCCATATTTAATAGTTCCTGCTATTAAGGATGGTCCTGCCATAACCATAGTTATAATAAACATATAAATAAAAATATGGATTACCTTTGCAGCATTAAAGGTTTTCTGATCAATAGGTTTGGTCAAAAGAATATTTCTACCCTTTACATCTAGCAAAACTGATGAGAAATCTGAAATCATAGTCATCATTATCATGAACATTATCATGCCAAAGCAAATACTCATCTGAACATAAATTGGAACTGGAATAATAATAATAACCATAATCATAAGTCCTAAAAATCCGTATGATAGAAGTGACTTTTTTAACAAATTTCCATCTTTATTCTTATTTTTATAGCTAGATAAAGCGGTAGGCACTCTTCTTTCATCCATAGTTAATTTAAGCTCTAATATTTTTCTCATCATACTATAATTTATTCCAAGCTTTTTAAATACAATGCTGAATTTATCAAGTATCCTGAGGGAAATAAAGTCCTTCATGTCTATACCTCCTGTAGCGTCTGTATAAAATCATCAGCAATATCTTTATGCTTATTAAAGCCGGTAAGCTGGTTAAATATTTCTTCAAGAGAACCCTCCATGCTTTTTTCCTTAAGTTCTTTAAACGTTCCATCAGCAACTATCTGCCCACCATTTATTAATAATATCCTATGGCTTATTTTTTCAACAATCTCCATGATGTGCGATGAATAAAAAATAGTTTTTCCCTGTGCTGCAAGCTGTGCTAAAATTTCTTTAAATATCATAACACTATTAGCGTCAAGTCCTCCTAAGGGCTCATCTAAAAATAATATATCTGGATTGTGTATTAGGCTCGCTATAATAAGAAGTTTCTGCTTCATTCCTTTTGAATATGAAGATATTCTAGAGTGATAGTGCTCCTCTATTCCAAACAAAGACATGAGCTTTTTACCTTTTTCATTTACTCTTTCTAGCTCCATGCCATACACTTCACCTAAAAATGTAAGGTATTCATAAGCAGTTAAATTCTCATATATTTCAGCAGTTTCAGGAACATATCCAATTCTTCTTTTATACTCAATCTTTTCTTGCGATATATCTTTGCCAAATATTTTTACTTCTCCTCTATAGTTTTCTAATATACCAAGCAATATCTTAACAGTAGTACTCTTTCCAGCACCATTTGGACCTATATATCCTATTATCTGGCCTGGATAAACCTCTAGATTAATCCCCTTCAAAATATCTTCCGAGCCTACTCCATAATTTATCCTCAAATCCTTAATGCTCACGACTGGTTCTATATTCATGTTAAACCTCCTGATAGTTAGTCACATGGTATATTATACCATGGATTTTATACACTTAGTAGTTAAATAAGTATAATTTACTTGTTCTAATTTCAATAAAAGCAGGTATTAAGCCATTTCTCTAATACCTGCTTTTATTATATTATAACATCTTTGCTTTTAATCTGTTTATTAACGATAAAAGAAGTACCATGTGCACTAACAGTCCTACTCCAATATGCATAGAATATGATAAAATACTACTTTCAATACCTATTAAAGCCTGTATTGGCCAGTAAAATGGTATTATTCCAAAAAAATATTTCAATGGAGAATTAATAAAATATCCTGCTAATGGTGCAAGCATCAATAGCCCTAATGCTTTTGAAAGAACCATCCCTTCTACCTTATTTCCTGCAAATCCTGCTAGAAAAAGAGCTATAATAGAAGCTTCTATAGCGCCTAAAATAATTATAGGAATTAGTAATAAAAGAAATGCTCTCGTAAGATTAATAATGTTTGCTAATATAGTAGTATATATCAAGCTTATTAACATAGGTAATAGAATTCGGTATAAAATATATCCATCTAATGAAAGTGGAGTTACTATCAGTGTCATAAAAACATGTTCATCTCTTTCATCTAAAATTAAAAAACCTGACACCATTCCTAGTAGTATTGGTACAAACAATAGCAGATATCCTGTTATTATATTATAATACTGTTCTAAATCAAAATAAGGTTGTAAATACTCAGACAGTATTGGAATTCCAAAATGCATGGTTATTGAAAGAATAGTAGGTCCTAGTAATATAGCCATAAGCATTGGTTCTCTAAATATGTTTTTGAAATCATTACGACAAAGGGCAACTATTTTTTTCATTTTATCTTTCTCCTTGTTTTAGAATTATAAACCTATAGAATGAACGATATGCCCATTTGTAAGTTATGAAAATACAGACAATAAGATAAAGTGTTGAGTAAATGACTTCCCATAGTTCAATTCCAGCAAATGAACCTCTTACTAAAAGCAATGAAGCCTTTGTTGGGAATAAGTAAAATATGATATTTCTATAAAGTCCAAAATAATCAAGGATAGGCAAGCACAGTATTGTGATATATATAATCGATGTTAATATATAGTCATTAATTGTTTGAAATTTTGCTACAGCAATAAAACCAATCAAGATAAATAGAAACGATGTTAGCGTAACTCCCATAGCTAGCAAAAAAATGTTAAAGTTAAATTTATATATAAAAACTGAAATAGTTATGCTAACTAATAAAGATAATATGGTTAAGGAAATCATCTTTGAAAGCAAATATTCTTTTATTTTCAGAGGCGTAATAATTAAATATTCTATCGTATTTTCCGCTTTCTCTAATAAAATTAATGCACCTATAAAGTAAAATCCAAGTATCGATGGATCTGAAAAAATTATAAACGGTGAAGCAACCTCAGATGCTTTTACTGGAAGCTTTATTAAGAGTATTATATAAAATACAGTTATAACTAAATAAACTGCATAAAACCCATATTTAAATTGCAAAAACAGGTCTCCTTTTATGCTTTTAATAAGCTTTTTCATTATAAAGTCCTCCCAGTTATTTTGATAAAAATATCCTCTAGAGTAGCTTCTTGAGTATGAATAGTTTTGACTTTTTTCTTTTTCAGCAAACTAATAAAATCTTCATTATTGCCTATATCCTTTAGATTAAAGTCTTTAAATGCTTCATTTTCATCCGAGCTGTATTCTACTCTAACGGAGTGACTTCCATATTTTAATTTTAACTCATTAGGTGAATCTATAAGTTTTATTTCTCCATCAACAATAAAAGCAACTCTATCACAAAGTTCATCTGCCACCGTCATGTTATGAGTAGTCAAAAATATTGTCTTGCCTTCTTTCTTTTTTCTGAGAATTATTTCTTTAATGTTCTTTGCATTAACAGGGTCTAATCCTGATGTAGGTTCATCTAAAAAAATCAAATCTGGATTATGAATAAAAGCTCTTATAAAATTCAACCTCATTTTCATTCCTTTTGAATATTGAGATACTCTTAAGCTAGCATTTTCTTCAAGTCCAACCATGCTGAGCAAGTCTAGTGGGTTTGCTGTTCTACAATCATAAAGTGAACTAACAAGCATGAGATTTTCTTTTCCAGTCAATTTGCCATAAAGGTTAGGCAGCTCAAATGAAACACCTATTTTTTCATAATAATTCTTACTCCATTCTCTAATTTCCTTGCCCATGACTACTACACTGCCGTTATAGTCCTTGATTAATCCGGTAAGTATTTTCTGGGTTGTACTTTTTCCTGCTCCACTAGGTCCTAAAAACCCAAATATCTCTCCTGAGTTGACACTAAATTCTATAGACTTTAACGTTTGGTTTTTAGCTCTAGAATATGAATATTCGAGATTTCTTACATCAATCATAAGTCCATTTCCCCTTCATAATAAATTGGTTATAATACATCGACGAATAAGTAACGTACGTTCTTTATTGAATTAAAAAATTTAATAGCTAAACAAGCTATTAATTAGGAATAAAATATACTCTATAACAAGTTCTTTCTTTTCATTAGTAGTATAGTTAGATCGAAGTATATCGAGTACTCCTTCTAAAAAACCTGCAGCAACAGCATGTGCAAAATATTGGTTATAACTTCCAGTAAATAGTTTACTATCATTTTCTAAATGTTCTTTAAAGTGCATAGACAATACTTCGATAAGCTCCTGTTTGATATTCTCATACTTTGTTCCCTTGCTCCCATCTATTAGTATCACTAGAGCAATGTCAAAAGCTTTACTATATTTTCTTAAAACCTCAGTAAGACCATGCCTCAATACCTCTTCATTCATAGGTAACTGACTATATTTTTTTGCTACTTCATCTTCTTTATGATTTTTAATAAGTTCAATAAAGTTTTGATACACAGGAGTTGTAATAGTATAAAAAACTTCCTCTTTGCTTTTGAAATAATTATAAAAATTACCAATTGTAGTACCAGCTTCCTTTACTATCTTTCTTATTGAAGCCTTTTCAAATCCTTGATTTACAAATTCAATAGTTGCTTTTTCAATAATTGCATCTCTTACTTCTTCTTTTTGTACTTGCATTAAAAATCACCTGTTCGTTTTTATCTTATTATATCATTGATGTAAGAAACTAGCAACATATTCATGTAGATTTCTTTAGTAACCTAATTAATAAATTATTATAGAAATATAGGGTGATAAAGATATTTCTCTGTCACCCTATATTTCTATCCTATACTATTAATCAAATCATTCAACAGTCTATCATAACCGCCTTGCTCAACTTCTACTCCTAGCTTTGCTATAAAGTATTGAGCCAAAGACTTTTTAATTTCAATTGCATCTTCACTAGTTGAATCTTTTCTATTAAAATACTCCTTCAATAGCTCATATTCCTGCTGTGTTATTGAATATTTGTAACTTGTTCCTCTATCATTATCTGGTTCAATAATTGCAGGAATTTCTTTTTTCTCTTCTGCTATAACAATTGTAGATGCTAAAAAATCACCTATTCTTTTATGCTGTTTTGTAACAAATATTAAGACTACTCCAAAACCATACATATCTATAATAGTTCTAAATAAATTGCGTATAACTGAATGCTTAGCTGTTATTGGCTGCCCATTATTACGAATAGCACGAAGGTGAAATATCTTTTTACCTGGTGTTTTCCCATTCATTGTTAGCTCGAAAATAATAAAGTAACCATATGTTATTACAAATATTAGTATCAGTGAGATACCTATTACCCAGCCTTCGTACTCCTGGTAAAACTCACTAGATGTAAATCCAGATAAAGCTACTACTAATGCAATGCCTCCTATTACTGCAAACTGTATTAACATATCTACTAGCGATGCAGCAGCTCGAGAACCTAAACCTGCCAATCTATATTCAACTTCTATGTTTTCTGGAGTTGTAATTTTAATAGTTTCCACGATATCTCTCCTTTCTTATATTTACTGATATACTATGTATCTGATACAATATCTTTTAAGGGGTGAAAAACTTTGAAACAAGACCAATTTATAAAAAAGCACTCATCTTCATGGACTACATTAAAAAATACAGTGGAGCTTTTAGATAAAAAAAGCATGTCAAAACTAGAATCTAAGGAGTTGCGACGGTTTTTGCACCTTTTCAGACAAACTAGCCACCAGCTGGCATATGCAAGAACTCATTTCCCAAATAGTGATGTAGTTACATATTTAAATGCATTAGTTGGCCGTGCTCATAATCATATATATGCTGTGAAGAAAAATAGTTTTTCTGAGGTATTTTATTACATTCGCTATGGATTCCCTAAACAAGCTAAAAAACTAAGATCTTATATTATCATATCCTTTCTCATTTTCTTAATCGGATTTGGTATAAGTATGGTATTAGTAAATGCTAATCCTCAAAGTGCTTCATATTTCCTGCCACAAGCAATGATAGATAACATTGACTGGAATATGGATACTTCTAATCAATGGGACTATCCATTGATGTCAAGCTACATAATGGTAAACAATATTTCAGTATCACTTAGAGCTTTTGCTTTCGGCATTACTCTTGGCCTAGGAACAATTTATATATTGTTTTTCAATGGGGCACTGTTGGGAGCTCTCACAGGGTTAGTATATCATTTTGGAGCTCCATTAAATTATTGGTCATTAATATTACCACATGGAATTATAGAGCTAACTGCCATTTTTATCTCAGCCGGTGCAGGTCTTATTATTGCTCGCTCTATATTGATACCAAATGAGTATTCTAGAAAGCACTCTATTATCAAAGCCTCTAAGGATGCTGTAAGCCTAATGCTTGGAGTTGCATTCCTTTTAGTTATTGCTGGCATAATTGAAGGCTTTTTTACTCCACTTGATATCTCTCCACTCAGTAAGCTAATATTCGCAGCATTGACTTTAATAGGTCTTATAATTTATTTTGCTATTCCATATTTTAAGTCGGATGTCTAAAAAAACATCCGATTTTTTATGTGTAAATATTTATTAATGACTTCAATAGATATTTTTTCTGGAGAGCATTGGATGCACATAATACCTTTTGCGTTAAGTATATTTATCATCTTTTTACGCTCTCTTAACATTTCTAAAGCTACTCCTTTTTTATAAGAATCATCCTCTTTTTCTACTGATATTGATGCAATTTCCTGAAGCTTTTCATCATTTATCAAGATAATCATAACTATATTATTTCTAGATAATACAGGTAATACCTTCATCATATCTTCTGCTTCTTCTAAAGTATCAAAATCAGTAAATATGCAGATAAGACTTCTTCTTCTTTCTTTTGTTTTAAAATAGTAAAATGCCTCATCATAATTAGATGTTTCGTTAGTATGCTCTATATGATAAAGAGCTTCCATAAGGTTGTTCCTGTGTATATTTCCTTTGCCAGGCATTACAAAATTGTTTACCTCAGTATTAAATACCATAAGTCCTGATTGATCACCATTTTGATTTACAATATCAGAAAGTAATAGGCTAGTATTAATAGCTAAATCGAGTTTTTTGTAGCCTTTTACAGAATAGCTCATAGAACGGCCTGTATCAATAAACGTATAAACATGTTGATTCTTCTCCGGCTCATATTGATTTACAATAGGCTTGTTTTCTCTTGCTGTAGCTTGCCAATTAATTTTCCTGTATTCATCTCCTGAAACATATTCTCTGAGGCTTTCAAATTCAGTTCCATTGCCTAACATCTTCATTACTTTTTGTCCTGATTGATTAACCATGCTGTTATATGCTGCTAGTCGATACTTCTTTAAATCCTTAAGATTCGGATATACCTTGTATTCCTTTTTCAGGGCTAACATAAACTGTTTTTTGCAAAGTTTGAGATTACCTTCATATCTAACATGAACACTCCCAAAGCTAAAAGCCCCTCTTTTTCTTGGTATAGCCTCGTATTCAAAGATTTCTTTACTATGTGGTAAAACACTGCCTTTAATACTCTTCTCCTGAACTTCAAAGTAAAGTTCTGGAGCTTCATCAACAATCTCTATATACATTTCTTTATCACTCTTATTATAGACCCTAAATTTTATTTTTTCCATTGCATAAAGTGAAAGCTTTTCTTCTCCTACTCTTTCAATTTCAAACACATCACTTGATGGTGTTGTAAAATAGTCTATAGTTAATAAAGTAAAGCATAGAATATTATAAATAATAAATACAAGCAATGATATGCTAAAAAAATATGAAATAAAAGTGACAACTATACCTGCTCCAATCATCCAAATAAAACGCTTTGTTACTGTCAAACTAATCACCTGACCCTTTAGTCTTCTGAAATAAAACTCACTTTATCTAGGTACTTTAACCTGCATTAGGATATTATTGATTACTTGATCTTCTTTAATTCCTTCAATAACTAGCTCTGGCTTTAGAATAATACGATGTCTTAACACAGGAAGTGTGACAAACTTAATATCTTCTGGTATAACAAAATCACGCCCATTTATTACAGCATAGGCTTTTGCTGATTGGAGCATGGCTATAGATCCTCTTGGACTACTACCGATTTCGATAGAAGAATATCCTCTTGTTTCAGATACAATCTGTACTATATAGTCAATCAGTTGATTATCAACCTGAACATTACTTAACTCTTTTCTGCATTTCAGTATGTCCTCTGCATTACACACTGCTTCCACACCGGCACTGTCTAGGTCAATACTTGTAAAGCCTTTATGATATTTAAGTAAAACTTCTTTTTCTGCTTCTATCGATGGATATCCTACAATGAGCTTCATTAAGAATCTATCAACAAGTGCCTCTGGTAACGGATAAGTTCCCTCATACTCAATTGGATTCTGTGTAGCAAATACCATGTATGGCTTAGAAAGTTCAATGAGTTCACCATCTATAGATACTGTTTGCTCTTCCATAGCTTCTAAAAGTCCTGCTTGAGTTTTAGGAGGTGTTCGATTGATTTCATCTGCTAAAAGAAAATTTGTAAATATTGGTCCTTTTTTCAGTTCAAACTCTCTTGATTGCATATTATAAATCTTTGTTCCAGTTACATCGGAAGGCATCAAATCAGGTGTAAATTGAATTCTCTTAAAATCAATACTCATTGTTTTTGCTAATGCTCTAACTAAAAGTGTTTTTGCTAGTCCTGGAACTCCTTCTAATAAAACGTGTCCTCCACTAAGTAATGCAACCAAGCAATATTTAATCGTTTCATCCTGCTCAACTATTACTTTCTTTATCTGTTCGTTAATCTTATTAACTAAGCTCTCTGTGTATCCTTTTTCAACGTTTTCCAACGACTCTCTCTCCTTCTTTCTAGTATTCTGTTTAAGTGTTCAATGATAAGTATCATTTCAAGCATTTTTTTCGAATTTATTTTCTTTCCTTTATTCATTTCGTAACCAATAAAATCATAAACTTTTTTTACCTTAGAAAGCTCTGGTAATTTCTCATTTTCCCAAAGCTCAACTAGGTTTTCTCTGACTATATCTACATCTTTGCCAAAATATCCTTTAGCTTTAATCAAAAGCTCCTCATAAAAGCTTTGAAGCACTATCTCTCTGCATTGTCCTTTTTTATATAACGCCGCCACAGCGTAAACAAATTCGTTCTCTGTTCTTTCAACTTCTTCATAAAGAGGTTTTGGTTTACCAAATCTTTTTCCTTTGTAGTAAATGATTATAAACCCAAATATTAACAGTTGAAATAATATGGCCTTGATTCCATTTGGTGTATCTCTCCATAACGAAGGCTTTTCGTTGCCAGAGTATTGATAGTATTCATTGAAAGCAATGTGTTCATACCGCAGTTTATCAATTTGACATAGTAGCCAGTAAGCACCTTCTGTGTCCTTTGTTAAAGCTTTGTTTTCTATAAGCTCTGTGCTTCCTAGAATAATCGTTCCGCTTCCATACGAATACACTATACCCAGAGTGTTTGCATTTATAGAGTATGTATCAATTTTATTTCCATAATCTAAAATATCTTCCCACAATCTATCAGTTAAATATATAAGCTTACCACCATTTTCAATCCATTCTTTTATTTGGTCGTCATTTATATCTAGTTTAGATGTACTGCTTGAAAGCGCAACAATCTGTACACTATTTTTCTGCTGCTTAATATCTGAAACTACTAGTTTAACAGGATAGTCCAGCTTCTTCAGAGTTTCGTAAAAAACACTTGTACCGATTTTACCTTTATTCAGTATAGAGTAAGGCTTCTGTATTTTATGACTGTCAGTTGTAAAATTCAAGCTTAACCACAAAAATATAGGAATTAATATGAGTATTAAGTATATCTCCTTCTTATTTTGCCTTTTCAATACTCATCACCTCATTCCATAAAACATCCATTAAGCTTTCCCATGATGAAAACTTGTCTTCATTCATAGGTTTGTGACCATACCATACCGCATTAAAAAGGTTAACAACTTTCTCAAACAATTCTATATATTTAAATCTATTTTTCCTTAAAGATTGTACCATTTCGTTATTTGTTCTTGTTTCATCTAAATACAGCAAGTTTTTTTCGTTAAGTTTAACTAATAATGCTATAAAGCTATATCTAGCAGCATCTCTGTAATCACCATTATCTTTACAATTATTCGACTTGTCTATTAGAATCTCCGCTGTAGTTTTTTCATCTATAATTTCTCCATAGAGTTTCTTAACCTTTGTATCCTTTCCTACCATTTTTCTTAAAAGTAAAAAGATAACTATAATTACGACTACAATTAATATGACTGTAGCAACAATAAAACCGTTGGATAACGAGTGTGATATATTCTCAAAATTATCATATTGAAAACTTCTATTTTTCAGCCATTTTTCTAGCCAGTTTTCTATACTATTTCTTATTCTTTCAAGTAAATCAGTACAATCTCTATTTAAATGACGATACTCAAGCTTTCCTAGTATTTCTTTTATCGTAATATCAAACTGTTCTCTAGTTGGAGGTATAATTGACATTCTCACATTCCTTCTCCTCTACTATTTTACTTGGTATTCTTTAGTTCCATAAGATTTAATTCTATGTCATGACCATTTTTCTTAAATCTTTGATTATAATAAAGAATTGTTATGAATATTCCTGTTAATGGTCCAATAAACAATGAAATAATTATCTGAATAGGTATCCTCAATATATTCCCTAACATCAGAAGCATAGTTAATAAATTCTGGTTAATGCCACTTGAACCTAATATTAGATAAATTATACCTGCTATAATCCCTAAGACTGTGTAAATAGAAAAAGATACAGCCCCAACTACTAGAACAAACAATACATAGCTACCTAGCGTCTTCCAAAAATTATTCTTAACAAGCGCTCTACTTCTTTCTAAGGCTTTAAAAAACGTAAGCTTCTCTATTATAGCTGTATGAGCAGAATAAATATGTACAGTCATAAAGTATATAAACCATACTAATAAAATAAGTCCAGATACTATAATGCCTATAAGGGAAAATACACTATAAGTTATTTCATAATTTTTAATAAAAGCTATCATTACTCCACCAAAAACAATTACTATGGGTATGAACAACAGCGTTCCAGCAAGTATTACACTCAACATACGTGGTATATTCCTAAACATCCCTTCCATAGCATTTCCAATATCAGTTTTTTTCTTTAAAAATCCATTTGAACCTATTATAATAACTCCAGATTGCCTAACCAGCTCTATTGCATAAAATACTACCCCGAGAACGACAAACATAACTGCAATCCATATAAACACTTGCACATCTGAAGCCCCATATCCTAACATCGAAATACTTCCCATTATCATTGTTAATGGCACCATTCCTACAAAAACAAATATTAATCCAACTACTATAGATATGATACTAAGCACAAACATATATAAAGCAGAAGTACCTATATTCTTTTTATGAATATCAAATGTTCTATCTAGTATTTCTGTTATAGACATGATTGAAAACCTTGAAAAATCCATTCCATCACTCCTCATATAATGTAATAATCTACTATAAAAACACTATAACCATTCTATCATATATCCCTATAATATGTAATTTATAACTTATGCTTCTTTAGCACTAAAATAAAAAAGGCTTCTATTGAAGCATTAATAGATTAAGGAAGCCTTTCTTGAAACCCATTTAACGGAAAGTTTATATTAATGTAGATTAGAACTTTCCTATGGGTAAAAAAAACTAATAGAGATATACCTATTTTTCTCTATTAGTTTCGCATAAATCATGATTTGTGATAATGTTTATATTGCTTTTACTATATAATATTGTATTCTCTCTTAAAACCATCACTGCTTTCTAACTATCAATTCATCATCTCTAGCTTCAATTATTATATTGTCATTATCGTTTATTTCTCCTCTAATTATCATCTTACCTATTTCAGTTTCAATAAATTTCTGGAGATATCTCTTAATAGGACGTGCCCCATATATAGGTGAATAAGCATGCTTCAAAATATACTCTTTTCCGCTGTTAGCAAGATCTATTTCAATATGTCTATCTCTGACTCTTTCCTTTATATCTTCAAGAATCAAATCAATAATCCTATATATTTCATTTTCTGATAATGGCTTAAACATTATTACCTCATCAATACGATTCAAAAACTCTGGTCTAAAGCTTGAGCGCATTCTATCCATTACCATTTCTTTTGTACGCTCAGTAATTTCTCCCTTTTCATCTATTCCATTAATCAAATAATCCGAACCTATATTAGAAGTCATGATAATAATAGTATTTTTAAAATCAACTGTTCTTCCTTGATTGTCTGTAAGTCTTCCATCATCTAGTACCTGTAGCAGCACGTTAAATACTTCTGGGTGTGCCTTTTCAATCTCATCAAATAAAACTATGCTATAAGGCTTTCTTCTAACAGCTTCAGTAAGCTGCCCTCCCTCATCGTACCCAACATATCCTGGAGGCGCACCTATAAGCCTTGATACAGAGTGTTTTTCCATATACTCACTCATATCAATTCTTATGATATTCTTATCTGTATCAAATAGTACCTCTGCTACTGTTTTAGCAAGCTCTGTTTTTCCTACACCAGTAGGCCCGAGGAATATAAATGAGCCTATTGGTTTAGATATATCCTTAAGTCCCGCTCTAGCTCTAATAACAGCATTTGATACATCTCTGACTGCTTCATCCTGACCTATCACCCTTTTATGAAGTATTTCTTCTAAATGAATAAGCTTTTGTCTTTCACCTTCTACTAGCTTAGATACTGGTATTCCAGTCCATCGTGCAACTATCTCTGCTATTTCTACATTTGTTACTTCTTCCTTGAGCATATTTTCTTTTCTATTATTTTGCTTTGCTTTTTCTTCTTCAAGCTTTTTCTGTAGTTCAGAAAGCGTGCCATATCTTAAAAATGCTACTCGCTCTAAATCATATTTTCTTTCTGCCTCTTCAATCTCTAGCTTCGTTGCTTCGATATCTTTCTTAATGTCACTTATCTTGTTTATATTTTCCTTTTCAAGCTCCCATTGTGCTTTTAATTCGTTTGATTTTTCTTCAAGCTGCGATATTTCTTTTTGTATGCTTTCAAGTCTATTTAATGAGTCTTGATCTTTTTCTTTTTTCAATGACTGCGCCTCTATCTGAAGCTGCATAATTTTTCTTCTAATTTCATCTAGCTCAAATGGCATACTATCTATTTCCATCTTAAGCATAGAAGCTGCCTCATCCATTAAATCTATAGCTTTGTCAGGAAGAAATCTGTCACTTATATACCTGTCTGAGAGCATAACACAAGCAATAACCGCGCTGTCTGATATACGAACCTTGTGATGAATCTCATATTTTTCTTTAAGCCCTCTAAGTATAGCAATAGTGTCTTCAACTGTAGGTTGGTCTACCATAACCTTTTGAAATCTTCTTTCAAGGGCAGCATCCTTTTCAATATACTTTCTATACTCATTTAATGTAGTGGCTCCTATACAGTGAAGCTCACCTCTAGCCAGCATAGGTTTTAAGATATTGCCTGCATCCATAGCCCCTTCTGTTCTTCCTGCACCAACTATGTTGTGAATTTCATCTATAAACAGTATTATTTTCCCATCTGATTTTTCGACTTCTTTTAGTACAGCTTTAAGCCTTTCTTCAAATTCTCCTCTAAACTTTGCACCTGCTATCAAAGCACCTATATCAAGTGAAAATATAGTCTTATCTTTTAATCCTTCCGGTACATCTCCATTTACTATCCTTTGTGCTAAACCTTCTACTATAGCAGTCTTACCTACACCTGGCTCCCCTATTAGTACAGGGTTATTTTTTGTTCTTCTAGATAATATCCTTATTGTATTTCTTATCTCTCCATCTCTTCCTATAACAGGGTCAAGCTTACCCTTCCTAGCCTCATCTACTAAATCTCTTCCGTATCTTTGAAGTACATTATATGTGTCTTCAGGGTTATCTGAGGTTATGTTTTGATTTCCTCTGACCTTATTTAGCACTTCTAAAAATCTTTGAAGTGTTATATTATACTTTTTAAATACCTTTTCAGAAATAGTATTTCTTTCTTTTAGAAGAGAAATATATATATGTTCAACACTAATGTATTCATCCTTGAACTTTCTTGCCTCATCCTCAGCATTTATCAATATCTTAGTCAATACCCTGCTAGGATATGGTGTACTCACACTTTGTCCATAAACTTTTGGAAGCTTTTCTATCTCTTTTTCGACATCCGATTTAATAAAGTCAAGGTTTTCTCCCATAAACTGTATCAATTTTGGAATAAGTCCTTCACTTTGATCTAATAATGCTAAGTGCAAATGAATATCCTCTATCTGTTGATTTTCATTTTTTATTACTAGCTCAGTAGCCTTTGAAATGGCCTCTGTTGATTTTTGAGTAAATTTTTCAAGATTCATACTTATCACCTCTATTTTCTTGGATTAAAGTTTGATATCTGGCTTAGTTTTTCATAAAGTTTTTTTTCTTCTTCACTCATATGCTTTGGATTAACAATCTTAGTTTTCACATATAAGTTTCCCTTGTTTCCATTCATGTCTTTATATCCTAAGCCTTTAAGCTTAATCTTTTCGTCGGTTTGAATACCTGAAGGAATTTTTATCTTTATTTTGTCCTTTATCGTTTGAACTATGATATCACATCCTAATGCTGCTTCCCACGGAGACAACTTTACGTCTTTTATTAAATCTAGTCCTTCCAATTTAAACTCGTCATTATCTCTAATCTTTACTTTTAAATATAAATCTCCATTTCTTCCACCATTTATACCTCTGCCGCCTTGCTCCTTTAGTTTAATCTTCTTGCCTGGCAGTATCCCTGATGGAATCTTAACTGATATTTTTTTTGTTTCTCCATTAGAAGTAAAGCCTATGGTTTTGCTGGCACCTTCATACGCTTCTCTAATATCTATCTCAATCTCTGTTTCAACGTCCTCACCTTTTTTATGCCTTCCTCTGCCTGAAAACATGTCTTTTATATTGAATCCACTAGTACTGTAGCTTCTTGAGCTAAAGCTCTGGTTTCCTCCAAAAAACATATTGAAAAAATCACTAAAGTCTGCGTTTCCGTCATTAAATCCTCCGAAACCATATTGAGAAGGATCAAAATCAGCACCATTCTGGAAATTATATCCTTGTCCAAAAGTATCATATTTCTTTCTTTTCTGTTCATCTCCTAATACTTCATATGCTTCATTTATTTCTTTGAATTTTTCTTCGGCCGTTTTATCTCCTGGATTTAAATCAGGGTGATACTTTTTTGCTAGCTTCTTGTATGCTTTTTTTATCTCGTCATTAGACGCACTCTTAGTAACTCCAAGTGTCTCATAATAATCTTTATATTTCATATAATCATTCACCTCGTACCAAAGTTTTACTTTGACTTTCTTTGACCTTCATTTTATATTATATGCTTTTTTTATTGAAAAATCAATATTTTTACCTAAGTATTTTTGTATTAATATAGTATTAATATGTATATGTTCATATATGTTTATTCAGTCTATTTTTGAGATTAATCTATGGACATATGATATGGAAATATGAATATGAATAAAACAGGTAATAGCATGCCTATAGCCTTCTAAAAATCTTCAACACATGAACGTTCTATTTTATTCATATTCAAGTATATTTAGATTTGAACTTGGATATGTTAAACTTGAAAATACTAGAATTTATTCATTCTGCTAAATGGAAACACTCTAAACAACACTTTTGCTCTTACATTTTTCATTGGGATAGGTCCAACCACTCTACTGTCTTTACTGTCATTCCTATTATCCCCCATAACAAAGACATGATCATCAGGAACTACAACTTTAAAATCTTCCATTTTCATTTTCTCTTTAATATAGTTTTCTTCTAAAAGCTTTCCATTTCTGTACATCTCTCCATCTCTAAATTCTAATACATCTCCTGGCTTTCCTATGACTCTTTTTATCAGCATATCTCTATTTTCATTCCTTGTTATTGTGCTTACTATTGCACTATCCTTAACTTCATCCTTAAAAGTCCTTATTCTCTTAGTATTTCCATCTACAATAACTATATCACCATGGTTTGGTACCTTCTCAAATAATTGATTTATCTTAACAGCAAATAATCTATCGTTATTGTTTAAAGTAGGATACATAGAAACGCCATTAACTGCTGTCATTTCAAAAATGAAAATGTTGATAACTAGTGCTGCAATAAAAGCAAACGATATTGTTTTTACCCATTCTAGAAGCTCTCTTATAAAAATATTTTTGTCCATAAGTATTCACCCTCTCTTCATCTTCAGCTTTAAAACTCTGACTATCTTTAAATGTATCACAAAAATAATTTGAACATCAATCATATTTTTGCTTTATCTCTTGAATAATTTCACTTACTTTATCTCTAAATTCCCAACGTCCTTCAGGATCAACATTATTTTCGCATGCTTTCTTGTATTCTTTAAAGCTGTCAGATTTGAGTAATTCTATATATTCATCCATATATGGTGCTAAATTAGTATCTGGATATTCTACTTTATATGAGCTATATATTTCTATTAGTTCATTTTCATCTTCAATAAAAACTGGAAGTCCTTGTAAAAACGTACCTAAATGAAACTCATATAGCATTTCCATCTCCCAAAACGGTCTATCATCTGGATATTTGTGGAACACATTCTCTAGTCTTAACATTCTTTCTATAACTTCATCACTACTTACTAAAAGCTCTATCATATCCTTTGGAGTCTCAGAATCATACGTATATCCTTTTATTTTAAATATTGGATCATATATTATGTCTGCATATGTAGATATATATGCGTGTAAAGGCTCACTCATATAATTGCTATATTTATCTAAGAGCATTTTGTAATCAGGCCCTATCCATAAAGTTCCTCCCCACCACAAAAATGTATATCCTTTATCATAGCTATCCTGTACTATAGCTTTAAATTCGCTATCAGTATCTTCTATCTTATCAATATCTTGCTGGTTGTTAAAGTCTAAGCCATATATATACTTTTCGCAGTATTGTATCCATTTTTTAAAATCATTTAACCCAATTTCTATTGTTTCCTGTCTATACCCTTTAAACATTGTATCTAGCATCTCGTTCTGCTTTTCTTTGTTATGTACTTTCTCTATATTTTCATCTAGAAATTTCATCAAATCATCTGAGCTTTTTTCATCTCTTACCATAACATAAAACTCTCTGATTATTTCATTATCTGCACCCTTTTCTTCATCAACTATTGGTTCTTCAACATCTATTTCTGGGTTGTCTTGAGCTACTTCTTTCTGACATCCAACAGATGTTATTAAAAGAAAAAACAATACGATAATGATTTTTTTCATTAACGCTTCCTCCTATATATTTTATAATAGAAATATTCTGTTTATAAATACTCATCTCTATTGTAATATAGTTCTATTTTTTTTAGAAATTTCCTTCTTACTAGTTTAATCATTAATTCTCAAAAAAAGAAGCAGGCCATATCATAGTCTGCTCCTAATCGATCTATTTTGTTTCTACTCTGCCAAAATACCAATATCCATATCCTGTCCTATCTATATTCTTGATATTTTCATTTACTATCACATTATCAGTTTCATAAAAAATAGGAATAATCACTGAATCTTCAATTAATATTTTTTCGGCTTCGATTAGCATTTCATCTCTTTCTTTATCTTTAGCACTATTAGACTCATCAATTAATTTATTATATTCATCATTTAGCCATCCAGATTGGCCACCTTCTATATCTGAAGTCATTAGCTCAAGAAATGTCATTGGATCAGGGTAATCTGCCGTCCATCCAGAGAATACTATCATATACTCCCCTTGAGCTTCTCTTTCTAGCATAGTACCAAATTCTACAATCTCTATATTGACTTTAATGCCTAGAGTTTTTTCTAACATATCTTTTGTTGCTTCACATATCGCTTTGTTTGTTTCATTATTACTACATAGAATTGTACTCTCTGGAAAATTCTCGCCATTTGGATATCCAGCTTCTGCTAATAATTTTTTGGCTTCCTCCATTTTAATTTTGTCAACTTCTATTCCATAATCTCCAGCCACATCTCTAAAATCATTTCCTTCTGATGTGTATATACCTGGAGAAACAAGCCCTGTAGCTGGCTTATCTGTATTCTTTAAGACATTATCGATTATGCTTTTTCTATCAATGGCAAGTGAAAGAGCCTTTCTTACCTTAACATTGTCAAAAGGAGAATTAGTTGTATTAAGCTTAAAATACCATGTACTCATACTAGAAAACTTTTTTACAACCTTATCTTTATCCTTTATTTTAGATATATTTTGTAAAGAAATATCTTCTACTACATCAAACCTTCCTGCATTATATGCACTTATTGCTATATCTTCATCTTCAAACATATAGAATTCAATTTTATCTAACTTTACAACACTCTTATTATAGTATTCATCATTCTTAACAAGAGTTACTTTGGTTCCTTCCTCAAACTCTTCTAATCGAAATGGCCCATTACTAATTGCTGTTATTGGATTTTCAGCCCAGTCATATGGTGATTGCTCAACTATATCCTTTCGTAGTGGTAAATAAACTGGTAAAGAAATTAACTTTACGAAGTATGGAGTTGGCTGAGTTAGTTTGACTTGTAATGTTTTGTCATTAATAGCCTTAATTTTAACATCTTCTATTCTTCCTGTACCTTCATTATAATTCTGTGCACCTTCAATACAATATAATTTAAATGCATCGAATACAAACTCATCTGGATTTAGTGCCTTTTTCCACGCATATTCAAAATGTGAAGCCTTTACTGGCTCCCCATCAGACCATTTAGCATCTTTTAAATAAAAAGTATAAGTTTTTCCATCATCAGACACGGTATAATTTTTTGCCATTGCGAGTTGCATTTCTCCATTTTTTTCAGTCATTAAGCCTTCAAACATGTTGCTTATTATATGATATTCATCCGAATTTATGGTAAGCTGATGATCTAGTGAATATATTTCATTTCCTAAGTTAATCTTTAAAATATTCTCTTTTGACTTACTATCATTCTTAGGATATGTCCATTTTTTATTCTTTATTTTGCCGTTATAGTATTGATATGTAAATGTACTTTCTCCTGCGAACAAATTAAATTCATAGTCTTTAATCTCATATTTTTTTGCAATTTCTTGTATGTTATTTATATATAATTCTTCAACTTGATTTCTAAAGTTCTCACTTAGAATAAAAATACTGAAGTCCATTTTAGTTTCATTATTTGAAATTAAGTTTATTATGTGTTTATTGTTATGATGGTAGTTAAATGTATCAAATACAATAGAAGAATCACCATATTCAAACAGACCATTCTGTCCCCAGATTTCCATGTTCATTTTTGTATTTTTATCTTCTAACAATTCAAATATATGTTTACTTGATACTGCAAAGTTTAAATTTTGTCCATCTACTGTAACTAACGTAGTTATTCCAATTAAATCTCCATTCATGTCCATGAGTGCACCTCCTGAACTTCCTGGAGAGATTGGTGTTGTTGTCTGGATTACTTCTACTCCATCAAAGTCTCTAATAGCAGAAATAATACCGTCAGAAATTGTATTTTCAAAACCTAAAGGGTTTCCTATTGCTACTACCTTTTGCCCCTTTTTTAAATTCTCAGTAGCTCCAATATTTAATGGTTTTGTTGGTACATTTATTTTAATCAGTCCTAAATCAGCTTCTTGAGATAACCCTAATACATTTATTGTGCCATATTCATAACCTTCTTCCATACCTTCCATAACTACACCGAAGTAAACTCCACCCTCAAGCACATGATAGTTTGTTATAATAAGACCATTTTCACTAATAACTACTCCTGATCCAAATTTTTCAACCTCTCCCTTTTCATTATAGGCTTTAATTAAAACTATGGATTCAGACAGCTCAGCTAACTGCTCATATGTTTTATTGTCATTATGCTGTAAATTGCTGTCATCAGCTTGTACAGGGAATGATGAAAAAATTAAAAGAGTAATTAAACTTAAAATTAAAATTTTGTTCCTTTTCAAAGTAACTACCTCCCTATTTTAAAATATAGTTGTTTCTTAAATACATATTCTCTTGCTACAAAAAATGTCTTCTCATACCGAAAAGGGCATAAAAAGACATATCTTTTGCTTTTCGGCAACCGGCTACCATAACAAGCTTTCCTTGCCTTAGGTCCTTGGCTTTGCGTCCCTATCTTTCAATAAGTTTGCCTTTATCAAATTTTGATATTTCAACATATTTAAAATAGCACTAATATCCTTACATTATATCATAGTATTTTGTCGTTTTTTGTTTTAGATTTACTTATCTCAATTTTTAAACAATTTAGCTAATACAATTTTATTATTTATTTTAACATATTTATAATATTTTTTTGCACTTTGATAAACACAAAATTAGTTTAGCAATATTATATAATATATCATCTAAACGCAAGGGGGTATAAAGTTCAATGAATCAAATAAACATTACAAACCTTTTGGATAAAACAAGGATAGATAATGGCACTGAAAATATGAAAGACCTTTTTGATTCAACTGCTAAAAAAAATATTAAAAAAGCCGTAGAATTAATTAATGAACAAAATGTAAGTTTTACTTCATTGTTTTTGCTACAAGATAAAATTAATGAATTTAACATCACTAAAGAACTAAGCTATAAAAACAGAGTAGCACTGGGATTTATTGATGGAATAAGAGATGAGAAAAAGGATATTTCTTTTGCAACTACCCTGTCATCTGAACATACTCATTCAACTCAAACTACTTTAAAATGGATACTCGAAAGTGGTTATACTGATGATGGGCTTAATAATGATTTCGACGAAGTATTAGATAAAGCTGCTATACTCCTAATAAAATCATTTAATGATAATTCAGAGCTACCAATTATAGTAGATTTAGTTTTTGACCGATACAAAAGAGGTTTCTATATTCACGATCTTGTATGGGCACTTTTTGAATCACGCGAACTTAAGAGTCTTTATTTATTAGCAGAGCATTTAAAATCCACAGATAAAAAAGAAGTGAGGCTGGCAAATAAGCTTTTAAGCTTTATCCCCGGTATAAGTATAAATAGCCCAAAAAGCAACGAGGAAAAATACACATATTTTATAAAATGGTTTGAAGAAAACAGTCCATTTTTATATTATACAGGTGAGAGTTTTCAGCTAACAAGTGAGCCTATCCCTTATGAAGTAAATTTAGAAGCTAAGTATTTATGTAAAAAAATATTAATTGATACTGGAGAATTTGTTGATCCATTAACTAATAAGGAAAACAATGTATTAAATTCGTTTAAAAAACTAAATAATGATGCTAAAACCCTTCTTTCAAGCTTTTCTTATATGACATATCGTAAAGACAATACATGGTGGAAAGAATGGATCAGATACCCTATAGCTAGTCAAATCAATATAGCAAAAGCTAAAGGAGGGTCATTATGATTAGGATAAACGGTAGAATAATCCCTCCAAATAATATTATCGAAAACTATCCTGCAAATATTATTGAACGAAAAATCATAAATATTTTATCTGAAAGTTCAAAGGTGTATCGATATTCTTCATTAGATGAGCTACGTTTTGAGCTTAAGATTCGTTCAAATATTGTTAATGCATCTATAAGATTGAATAGAAGTGGATTAGCATTTAAAGTCTTTCGTAAAGCTTATTGTAATACTAACTTTTGGGAACTTACTAGAGAAGGAGGATTTTTACTAAAAAGAAATGCAGTTCCTAGTAAAGCAATAAATGATATCTTTATGAATGGTAGAAAATATGGCACTGAATGTGCTACAGCTATGGTTATTGTGTTTTATAAAGCAGTTCTTGATATATTCCCTGAGGAACTTTTTAATAAGTTATTTTCAAGTATACATTTAATGAACTGGAGCTATCTAGATAAGAATCTTGATATTGGATATTATGTGAATGAAGAAGATTATTTACCAGGTGATTGCAGATATTTTAAAAACCCCGATGTAAATCCTCTAACCCCTGAATTACAAGGTGAAAATGCTATAGATTTGGGAAATGGAAGATATTATGGGCATGGTATGGGAATATTAACTGGAGAACAAATAATAAGAGAATTAAATGAAAATAGAAAAGAAGGATCTAGAAGGTCAGCTTATTTAATAAATTCAGCAACTCATCCAAATTTTAAGCATTTGGCTTATATATACTATAGTTATGTTTAACTTAAAAGACAAGGTAAAAAGTACCTTTTACCTTGTCTTTTAAGTTAATTATTTGACTATTGATTATATTTTTTTAAAGTAAGCATTGTGTATAGATGATTCGAGTTGACATGTACTCTATTCATGTTCTTATGATTGTTGTTAATAAAATATCTTCATAAAAAGACTAATTCACTACTTTGCTTAATTCTCTTTGTTAAGTTATATCTGCTATCTTACTGTAGATGATAGAGATATACTGCAAGTCCATACAGCTTTTCAAACCCTTCATTTGTATAAAGGGTTAAAGCATCTTTGTTTTTTACATCTACTTCAAGCGATGCCTTAGGCAGACCACTATCCTTTCCGAACTGGATAGCTATTCTCAACATATTTCTTGCCAGCCCTCTACCAGTCCATGCAATTCCATATATTTGATGTATTCCAGCATCTAACGTAGATTGAGGTAATGGCTGTTGAATAATTGAGTTAACTTTTATTTTAAGCTTTCTATTTGCTGAATTAAAACTAAATATGTAATTTTATCCACAGGGTGATCCCATTGATATATCATTACAACCATTCTTGCCCCGGTATAAAACATAAAATAAGATATCTTGCGATTCTCATAAATTTAATTATCTTCTTTAATGAGGACATCCTAGACCGCACCTTTGATTCTATTAAAAAACAGGCCAATTTAATGACCTGTTTCTCATAACTTATTATTATATGCAATTTTATCTAGAAATATATTCAGATTTACTGGGAAAAGAACATATTGATAGCAAAAACGAACATATTGGTTTTGGTCAACTTAACTCTCCACATTATATGAGCTTCGCTACCTTTAACATTTTTTGTATAATCGTAGTAGTTTCAGCTCTAGTTATGTTTTCTTTGACCATCAACTGATTATCATAACCTGTAACTATATTTTGTATGATACATCTTGCAACACTTTCCTTAGCCCAAGTTGATATATTATTACCATCACTATAGTTATTTAATATAGCATCAATATCATTTTCAGAAATATGACTATTTAATCCAGTTAAATTCATTGCTGAGGCAATAATAGCCATAGCCTCTTCTCTTGTTATTTTATCATTAGGTCTAAATGTTCCATCATTATAGCCTGATATTAATTTGTACTCATAAGCTTTACTTACAGCATCATAATACCAATCATTACCCTTTACATCTACAAATATTTCCTTTGATTCTCCCTTTCTCATTAGTCCCAATGCGTTTACTGTTATTGCTGCAAATTCTGCTCTCGTTATATCTCTATTTGGTTCAAATATATTTTCACTTACCCCATTTATTACTAGTCTTGATGCCATATCATTTACTGCTTCCCTTGACCAATGATTCTCTACGTCTTTAAATGTCTTTGGACTATAGATAACTGAGTAAGTACTGTTAGTTAAGCTATTAATCCTTGCATAATATGTTCCTTCAATTTCAACTATTGTTGTTGGTACATGAGTAAATGTACCATCATCATTAAGTACAACTCCTGTCGTTATTTGAGATGGATCTATTCCATCTGGAATTTTAACCATTCTTTCTACATAGCTTTTGAACTTTGATACTTTTACTGTTTTATCTTCATAACTACAGTATATGTTAAACTCAATTGGCTTAACTATTATTTGATAGTTGTTTTTATTAGCTGTATCTTCAACTATCTTTACTATATCTTCTGATGGTTTTGATATTTCTATTTTTACTTTTATATCCTTTAATTCTACTTCAGAGCCAATCTCTTGGGATATACTATCTATATTTATTTGCGATGCTGGAAGAATATAGGATGCATTCTCTGTTTTTATTTCTAATACTGCTTCCTTTGCTTCCATATTCTTTACTGTCTGACCATTTAATTGGCCAGATACTCTATCAAAATCTCCACTTATTGGTATTGCTACCGTGCTATTCTTTCCTATGCTTTCTAGCCTATATTGTATTTTTTCATCATCAATCGTAACTTCTAATATAGTTTTCCCATCTTCATGTAGTACTTCTGCTGTTGCCATATCTTCTGCTTTTCCATTTATTAATATATCTTCTAACTTCGGTTGAGGATTTTCTTCATCATCTTCATCATCGTCATCATCTTTTGAAGCTTTACTTCTTTTTATTATTATTGTATATGTTTTTTTAGTTACTCCATCTTCTGCTGTTACTTCAACATTTATTGTATTTGACCCTACATTTAAGTTTATTGCTTGTGATGAATTACCACTTATCACTTCTTCTCCACTTACTTTTATTCTTGAATGTGCTTCTTCCACTGTTGGCATTATCATTATGTTATTTACACTATTTTCTACATTTACTTGATACTGTGTAATATTCTTACTGAAGTCAGGAGAGAGATTCCCACTACTTATTGCTATATTGCTTAGATTAGCATTATTGGATTTTATTGTAGAATTAACCGTTATATTTACTGTTGCTTTATTTTCTCCACCATTTCCATCACTTATTGTATACTCAAAGCTGTCTGTTCCACTAAATCCACTCTTTGGTGTATATGTAATTGTATTGTCTGTGTTTATTACTACTGTTCCGTTACTGCCTTGAGTTACATTTATTATGTTTAATGTATCTCCTTCTATATCACTATCATTTGATAGTACATCTATTGTTACTGAAGTATCCTTTTTTGTGTTTATATTATCATTTACTGCCAATGGTATATCATTTACTGAGTTAACATTTAAAGTAAATTCTTCATATATTTCATTTAATCCATCATTTACAAATATCCTTATTGTAGCATCCCCATATTTGTTATTTTCAGGTACTAATTTTACTATTCGATTTTCTCCACTACCACTAAAGAATATATTTTCTGTTGGTAACAGTATGTTGTTTGATGATGTTGCATATATATCTAAATCATTTAGATTAGTTTCTGCATCATCTACTGAGAAGCCTATTTCTATCGATTCATCTTCATTTATTATTATATTTGAAATAGAGCTTATTATGGGTTCATCATTTACTGAGCCTACATTAATTTTTATATTGGCTGTATCCCTTGCTCCTGATTTATCCTCTATTGTATAAGTAAAACTATCTATCCCTACAAAATTCAAATCAGGTGTGTAATGTATTTCATTATATACACTGCTATATACCGTACCATAGACTGTTGATGTTACTGTTCCATTACTTGGCTGAGTAAATAATACAATACTTATCTCATCATCTTTATCTACATCGAAATCATTAGCTAAAATATCTACTATATCTATAACCAATAGTATATCTTCATCCGTACTATAGTTATCATCATTTGCAATTGGCTTATCGTTTACTGGATTTACTGTTACTACAAAGCTTTCACTTGTTTGTTTTTCTCCATCACTAACCTTCACTGTTATCATTGCTGTTCCATTTTCATTTGCTGCTGGAGTTATTTCTATTGTTCTATTTTCATCTGTTCCTGCTAAAGTTATATTTTCATTTGGTACTAAATCGTGATTGTTTGATGTAACTGTTATCAGTAAACTTGAAGCACTTGTCTCCTTATCACCTATTGTAAAAGCTATTTGACCTGTTGAATTATCTTCATCAATTGATATATTCCCTATATTTGTTATCGTTGGTGAATTATCATTTAGGTCTTTTACATTTATAGTCACGGTTGCTGTATCTGTATAACTTCCATCTGTAACTTCTATTATTAAAGAATACAAAGTTGTCAATTCATAGTCTATCTTCGTTTCATCTGCAATTGTAATTTGTCCTGTATCAGAATTCATAGAAAATGCTTCGCTTTCATTTCCACTGATAAAACTATATATATTGGGATTTAAGCTACCATCTGCATCACTTGCGGTTACTGTGCCAATAACTGTGCCATTTTCAGTATTTTCATTAATATTTATCGTTAGATCATCGATTATCGGTACATTATCGTTTATATTATTTATATTAATAGTAATATCTGCACAACCATCGTTTATACCATCAGAACAGGATATATTTAGCAGATATTCTGTCGTAGTCTCATAATCCAGATTTGTTTCATCTACTACTGTGATTTCTCCAGTACTGCTGTCCAAAGCAAAAGCTCCGCTATCATTACCTGAAGTTATACTATAGATTAATACATCTCCATCTAGGTCACTTCCTTTTACTTTTCCTACTGATGTTCCATTAGGACTATTCTCATCAATTGAGAAGGAATCAGCTGTTATCCATGGACTATTGTCGTTAAGATTATTAAGATTAATGGTTACAGTTATGGTATCAGTTTTCATCCCATCACTTGCTTCTATCGTCAAGTCATAGGACGTCCTTGTCTCATAATCCAATTCACTACTGTTATTCACAATAATATCAATTGGTATGCTCTCACCAGTACTGGTCTCTGATGCAGTTGAAAGTCTAAAAGCATCTCCTATATTTCCACCTGTAATGCTAATGGTGAGATTAGCTCCGATATCACTATCAGTTACACCCAATGTGGTTATAATTGTATCATTTGGTGTATTTTCATCAATATCTATAATGTGGGTATCTCCTTCATCAAAGGATGGTGGAACATTTACTATCGCTGTAAATTCATCACTATAAGCAGGTATTAATCCTCCTGATGAAGCTATTAACTTAAAGGCTTCATTACTAAACCCTGATGCTGTATATGTAATCTCTAATCCAGTGAATGTAGCTGCTCCAGATGAAGGGCTAAGTGTAACTGTTGAACTATCAGTATCTGAGTCTCCAGTTCCAAGCAAAGTAGCGCTACCCCCACCATTTACCGTTGAGATAGTAATTTTAGTAGAATATCCACTATCAACAATATCACTTGCATCTACTGCCTGAATAACAGGTACTGTAGTAAAGCTCATTGCTTCTCCACTATATACAGTTGTAGGGAGAGGTTCAGTTGTAAAAATTAGTTTTTGTGCTACTACATCGCAGGTAACAGTATTAGAATCAACTGTCGGTAAATCTGTACCTACATCATCTTGGTCATTGGCTGTCAATGTAAAGCTTTCTTGGTCAGATGTAGCTGTGTAGTTCAAGTTAGTAAATGTAGCTATGCCACATGCAGCATAGGTATATTTTCCACCAGTTAAACTACCCGAACTACTTTCCGTTAGTGTTATTATTTCACTGAAATCTACATCTATATTACCAAAGTCATCCTGGGCAGCTACAACTGGTTGAGTTGCAAAAGCAGACCCTGATATTGAACTATTAGGCTGAGTGTCAAAAGCTAATTGGGTGGCGATAACATCAACCGTGCTTCCAATGCCATTAGTGACAGCTGCTGTTGCCCCCATTTGAGTACCCGATAAATCAACAGTAAAGTCTGTATCCCCATCTACTGATAGTATTAGTGTATGACCTTCAGTAAGGTTAGTATTATCATTGTAATATGTATTGATTGTATAGGTTTCACTACCACCATCAGCTACAGATATGCTAAGATCAGAGAATGTAACTGTATGTAAGCCATCATTATACGTACCTGTTACATTGGATGCATCAGCTCCATTTAATCTGTATGTGATTTGATTTCTTTCAACATCAGTTGATGTTCCACTAACATTAACTGAAATTTCAGTAATACTTAGTGGCAAACCATCTCTGCTACCACCATCTGATATGGTAAAGTCAAATATATCTATTGCTTCACCTGTCGTATCAATTGTGGTAGAAATAGGTACAGGTTCATCTATCACAGCACTAGCAGAAACATTTCCATCTGAATCTACAATTGCTTCGATCTGAATCGTTAATGTAGCCTCATTTGATGAATATATCTCACCGTCATACCCTTTCCATTTGAAAGATGTGGTTCCATGCCAATCTGCATTTGGCACAAAATTTATACTATTTAAATCTGCGACTGGTATTACCTGATTTATTGCTATGTTTGCGCCATTCAGCTTCAGTGTACCATTATCAGGTAATGAAGTTATTTGTATATTAGTTAAACTATCTCCATCTTTGTCAATATAATTGTTTGTGAAATCTGTTTGTGTAAATGATAATGTTGAATTTTCCATTTCAGTTTTAGTACTAGAGTTTACTGTTGGCGGAATATTCAATACTGTTAAAACTAATGATATATCATCAAATCTAACATAAGAGTCTGGCCTAACATCTCCATATAGTACAACCTTCAATTTCCTAGTACCCACTGGAAGCTTTTGAGAATTGATAGATTTGTTTACCCATTGAGAAATAGGACCTGTTTCTTGAACCGAAAAAGTATCTAGATTCTCACCAGAAGAATTAAGAGCTTCTATCTTTAATGCAGCTTCTGGCAAAATAGAACCTGAATCATATCCCCTAAATATATATGATCTAGCATCAACCTCTAATGCATTATTGTCTATTTTAGTACTTAAGCTTGAAACATCAATTATCTGATAAAGCTCTTTTTGGAGATTAAGGCCATTAGCTGGAGCATTATAAAGTTCAAAACAGTTTGCCCCTTGAGGACTACTAGTTCCACCATAAGTTGGAGGATACATGCTACTCCATCTACCTTCAGGGTTTGTCCAATCAGCTATGGCTTCAGCATCACCATTAGTCACTATGTTAGTTCCAATATCTACTGTATAGGCATTTTGATACTGTCCTACAATAAAAACCATAAGCAATAAAATCAAAAATATTTTTTTACATACTTTCATCAAATTTATAATCCCCCTTTTTATTGATGCTTCATATTATCTTTATTAAAAACGCTACTTAAGCAATTTCAGACTTTTCAGTGTTTTTAAGATAAGATTCGCTTTTAAACTTTATTCATACTTCTATTTCTCTATATTTTAAATTAATATTCTTAAATATAAAATTGAAATCATAATCTTTAATACTTCCACATATTTAAATAAAATCCTTTTTACTTTTTTTGTATCTTTTAAGATTAAAAAACAGGCCAAATTAATGGCCTGTTTTATCACAAATTATTATTTACTATTTTACTTGATAATATGTGAAGGAATTAACTGTTATAGTTAAATAAAGTCGGGAAGAAATATTCCTGTTAAGACTTCATTTTTCGTTGAAAAATTATATATAAGAAAAAATAAAGTTGGGAAGAAATTTATATTTTGTATTATTTATATAAGAAAAATAGGAAAATAAAGTTGGAAAGAAATTTCGTTTAGACGCCATTATCATTATTAAAATATATACAAGAAAATTGATCATTATGATTTTGAGTATCAATCTATTATTATATACTATCTATCTCAAAAACATAGTTATGAGGGCAACCTAAAAAACATAATATTAATTAATATTTTCTTCTTCATTTATTAAATCAATACTGCTAATTATATATTCAATTTTATTAATAACCAAGTTTATTCTTTCAACTTCAAAATAATAAATAGTTAATAGATATGCTATAAAAAAAAGTGGAAATAAATCTACTAAACTTCCTATTGAACTATTATTATATGCAGCATCAAATGCACTCTTAATATCATTAAACCATTTAAAATTGAATAGATTAACAAAATCGAACAAATACCTAGGTAATAATTGTAAAGATTTAAATGTCATTGTCGCGACTATAGGAAAAGTAATTAATAATTGTATATTCTTTTGTTTTAATCTATATAACAATGTATTTAATACTAACTTTTTGGGGACATTTTCTATATTAATATTATTTTTAATTTGTTCAATCGAATTTTCTCCAAGGATTGTACTTTCTTCTAGATCCTCTTTTAATAATTTTTCACTTTCTTCCAGTATTTTTTTAATACCACCAAGTACAGCTTTTTTGGGTATTTCATTCAATATGCATATCAAGAAAGTCATTATAAAGTAAACTATTATAACTGTGGGAATATATGCTAATATGAATTTGGGTTTTGTAATAAATAGTGGTAATAAAACTACTATTTGAAGAATAAGTATAATGATCATAAATATTCTTAGTTTCTTTAGTTTTTCTTGTTTAAAAAGAGCAACTGAGTATTCTTCCTTAAATAAAATCCATATATTTAAATCTTGCTTTTCCATTCTAACCTCCCATTTCATCTTCCAAATTTTAGTTATATTTCATAAATACGACATAAAATTTCAATTTCCTTCATTTTCTATAAATTATTAGTTAATAAAAGAGACTGGAATTTCCAGTCTCTTTTATTAACTCTTTTATATTTACTTTCAACTTTCTATTTCTTATTCTTTCTTTATAATATCTAAGAACTCCTATTTTAGAGTTTTATCGATTACTAATTCATAAAATCTTTGAATTTTTCCTTATCCTCATATTTACCTGTCTTAGTTTCTTTGCTGACTTCATAAAAAAAACCAAGCAACTCTAGTATAGCATCATTTGAAATGCTTTCACTACTATACTTTCTCTCTTCTTATTATTAAATCCATAATTAGTACTAATATCAGGAAAGCTCTCTTCAAGGGCTTCAAATACTATTCTTTTCGCATAATTCTTTTTCTATAAAGTACATCTACTAAGCACTTAGAAATACATATGCCTTCTGTTTTAGTATTGTATAATATTTCTGCAATTAGTATAACTTTATATTAGAAAATTACACTTTTATTTAATTTCCCGTAGAACCAAATCCTCCTTCAGCTCTTTCAGTATCAGATAAATCATCAACTTCTAAAATCTTAACTTTAAATACTGGCTTGATTACCATTTGAGCAACCTTCATTTCTTTCTCAACTTTGAAGCTTTCCTTTCCATGATTAATTAATATAACTCCTATTTCGCCTCTATACCCTTCATCAATTGTTCCTGGTGTATTAAGTACAGTTATTGAATTCTTTAACGCAAGCCCACTTCTGGGTCTTATTTGAGCTTCAGTTCCTTGAGGTAACTCTATCTTAATTCCTGTATGTATTAAAGCTACTTCACCAGCTTCAATGACTTTTTCCTCAATAGAAAATAAATCCATTCCTGCATCTCCATCATGTGCATATTCTGGTAACTTAGCTGAATTATTTATTCTTTTAATTTTTATATTCATAGTTTTATATTCCCCTTTCATTAATAAAGTACTTAGTGATAATATTAAACATGGGCTTAATAGTTTCAATTACAAGTGGTACTATTGCTGCTATATATACTAAGAACATATATCCATCTGTAGATGGTTTTTCATTTCTAATACCTAATTTCCATCCTAAGTATAGATATGAACCTAAAGGTAGTATATATATAATAAATAGAATTATTTTTTTTAATTTTGTTTTAAAATATTTTATGCTAATAATTTCTTTGTTTGCAGAATGAGCTGCATCAGTATAAAATTTGATAGTTTCAGTAAATTTCTCATATTTTTTCTCAAAATCTTCAGCATTGATTATATCATTTTCCCCTTTTATACCTAGCTTGATAAAATCTATACTACCTATATTACTAATAAACTTTCTTAGTTCATTATAATGCTTTCTATATTTTTTGCCAAATAATATTTTGCTCCATAAAGATTGTTTTGGTTCTATTACAACTCTATTTAATAAGTCAAATCTACAAGAAGGGTTATCATGGTCGCTTGTTGTAGGCGAAACTAGTTTATAAAATATTAAAGTTACAAAAGAACAATATTTAAATGATAACTCATCAGATTTGTTTTGTGGATCACTAATTTTAGCTATAACAAATTTTAGTTTTTGATTAGTGGGGTTGTTTAGAGATATCAGCAAAGGTCCTTGCCAATTTGGATCTAGTGTAGTAGATATATGGCCAAATCCCTGGGATACAACCCCTACCTTTGAATGAAATGT
Source organism: Brassicibacter mesophilus (assembly GCF_050433385.1). NCBI lineage: Bacteria > Bacillati > Bacillota > Tissierellia > Tissierellales > Thermohalobacteraceae > Brassicibacter > Brassicibacter mesophilus. The sequence continues at coordinate 22,984 of NZ_JBNPXI010000022.1, read as the reverse complement.
TCCTGCAATTTCATTTGAAACCCAAATTGCCTCTCTGGTCAAAATTAAAACTGTATCATGAGGCTCAATATAACAATACTTCTCGTCATTATCGTTATTAATATTTACTAATAATTTATTATTAGTAGAAAATATAAATTCTGTCGGAGTTAAGTTATAACCTAATGGTGTCAAATTTTCTTCTTCATATGGGCATATAGCTATTTTTTTATTTTTTATATAATCCTTAATATTTGTATCAGATAAGAATCCTGTTAACTCAATACTTGTTTCCATTATAAACACCCTTTTATTTTAAGAATTTTATTTTTACTTATCCTGCTTTTCAATTTAAATTAGCTCTAATATAATTTCTAATAAAGTTCAGTAATTCCTTCCAAAACTGTTCGTCATATATCGACATTTAATAAAAAAGACTAAAGCATAAACTCTAGCCTTGAAAATCAGTTACCTCTAACAATTTATCATCGTATCCTAATAATTTCTCGCCATCAGCTAATTTCGTTTTTAAATATATTACAACCTCTTCAATTTGAACATTCATTTCTCTCTTAGCTATTAAGCATCTGAATGATATCGATAATACATTATAAAGTCTCTCCACCACAAAAGCATACTTTAATAGGAAAACTTGTTCAGTATTACTTTTCATCATTCAACCATTCATTAACCAATCTCTTTATCTTCTCATAGCCTATAGCTTGACAGTTAATATGACGTATGATGTTACTTAAAGTAATATTTTCGTTATTACTGTTCATTTGCTTAATAATATATCTAATGCGACGCTTCTTATATTCCTCTATAGACTCCATATTATCTTCGATAGCTTTCCTAGTTAGGGGTAGCTTCTTTAACAGCTCTTTACTCCTTATACCACTATAATTTACTTTCTTTGCAAGATATGCAAGTGATATTCTCCTAGGCTTACCCTCATCTTTTAGTATTTCTTGAATTGCAGTAATAACTCTTTCTTTCATCTCTTTATCCTTTTTACTTAAATCTTTATTTGGAGGTACATATTTAATTATTTCAGGTAGATTCTTCTCTAACCATTCAGGTTCATTATTGCGAAGATATAAATATTCTTTACTCAATTGATTTCTTATATCTGTTCTAGTTATTTCATTATTTTCTGCAATAGCTATTTTAATTTTTTCTTTATAGATTTTCAAATTCTTGCTTTTTTTATCTGTATTATTATTTGGTGATATCAGAGGGCTAGTTATTTTATCTCTATATTCTCCAACTGTAGTTTTATTTGTTCCCATCAATTGTGCAATTTCCCTTAAGCTATATTTGTTTTGAGAAAGCAATTCCTTAAGCTTGTCCTCCCAGATATGACCAAAATTGATAATTCTTCTTTTTTTATATATATCGCCACTATTATAGTAAGATTCTCTTATCGTGTATTCAAATCCGCATTCACATCTAAATGTTCCTAGAGTAATATGTTTTCCTTTCCCTTCATATCTCTTCTTTACTTCACATTGTTGCATCACAGGTTCATCAGAATGGTCAGCTACAGGATTTAAGCATATCCAAGGCTCTTCTCCAAAGGGCTTGTACTCTTCTTCAAAGTCAACGAATTGCTTGACCCCGCCAAATAAAAATTTAATGAATAGTAAATGTCTCATTGGATGAATAGGATAATTGTAGCTTTTATGAGTTATTAATTTAAGCCAGTAGTCGCTCTTGTTTTCATAAATAGGTGATTGTAGTTTTTCTAATAACTCTGCTGAATAATGATTTAAAAAATCTCTCATTAATTTCTTTTGATTTACTCTTCCTTTTAAACTTTTGTATCCTTCCACTTCCAATTTTTTACGATATTTTTCTTTTATCTTATCTATATCATAATTTTTCAAAGTTCCATCCATTATTAAATCTATTTCCTTTGATAATTCATACAATTCATTATAGATATGTTTCATGCTGTAATCACTTAAATTACACTTTTCAACAGAAATGAATTCTGTATCCTTAGCATGGTCTGGTATAATATATTCCTTTAACGCTGTATTATGTTTTGTGCATATATAATTCCCAGGTATTTGATGTATTCTATTTAAATAAGTCTCTTGAAATTTATTAGTATTCTCTTCGTCACATATAGGGCATACCTTAATTACTCTATTTTTAAATACCTCTCCTGCCTCTATTCCCATATAATAACTAAGTTTTGATGTATCTCCTTTCTTCATAATCCCAATAGTTTTCTTTACTCTATGTTCCGATAGAAATGGTTTAAAAAAAGAAAATATTGTGTGTTTATATATTAAGTTTTCTGGAGTCACTTCCCAACTTTTCGGCAACTTTGAAACTAAACAATCTAAATATGTTGGATATAGTAAGTTTAAATAGACTACTTCTCTGTTAAACAGTTCTTTAAATGTTTGAGTACTACTAAAGCTTCCATTTAGAAAATGATATCTGAATATCCAACTATATATTATCTCATTTAAATATGGCCTAGGTATGATACTTATCATGTTTTTCCTCCTTAACAACTTAAAAAAGAGACGTTTTGTCGTCTCTCAAAGTTGCTTAATTAGTTTTGTTAATTATTTATTCTATTCAACTAATATCTTTATAAACTTCTTTTATTTCTTTCCTTCTAATTGTTTTTGTGAAAAATTACTTCTGCTACTTTTCTTTTTAAAGATTCAATATCTTCATCTGCTCCATATCTATTTACCGTATTTTCTGCTATTTTATACAAAAACTTATATTCATAGCCTAACTGAGAAAAGTAGAAAACTATATTATTAATTAAATCTCTTTTCTTCTTAAATTTCTTTTCTTTTTGTTCTTTTCGAATTCTCTTTATTTTTTCTTTCTGTTCTAAAGTATACTTTTTATTTTCATATAAGTTTTCTACACTATGTTTTTGTGCAACCTTCTTTATTAAATCAGTTGTTAGTCTTTCCTTTTCATCAAGAATAGCTCTAATTTGAGAAGCCATAAACAGTTTTACTACTCTATCTGGTATACCCATTGTTTCTTCATACATTACATGCTTAAATTCATCTGTTATGTCTACCTTTTCCTTAGTCCATTGATAGTTCCACAAATGTTCAATAAAGTAGTCCCATTCACCTTCACTACCTTGTTCAATATGTATAAATTCTACTTCTCCAAGGCCAGAGCTCCTCCGGGCTTGAGTAAATTCTTTAGCTAATACATGTTGTACAGCTTTATATGTTCCAATATTAATAATTGGAATCTTTATTTCATTCATTAAGGTTACAAAAAAGTCTAAAGCGTTGCCTGCTTTCCCTTTTGAATTCGCTAAATGTTGGATTTCATCTATAACTAGCACCCCAAGCGCATGTTTTTGTGCAACATGGGTCATACTAACAAGCATTCTATTAATAGAAAATCCTCTACCACCATATTGTTTTAAATAATTTGTTCCTAACACCTCATCCATCTTACTAAAAAAGTTTTGGCATAAACCTTTCACTGTACCATTATGGGAACAATCTATTTTTATCCATGGAACTTGTTTAAACAAATATCTATTATCATCTGTTCCTGTATGAACAATACATTGTGGGTATATACATAAAATCTTATTTAAAGCAGTTGTTTTTCCTGCACCACTTATTCCAAAAACAGAAAATCCATATTGAGCACCTAAATCATTTCTAATCATGCATTTAGCTTCTTGATATTCTTCTAATTCTTTATTAGTTGATTTAACAAGCTTAGAAGAGTTGTTCAAATCCTTTATGAATTTGGGCTCCATTATCTTTTTACCTACATATCCGTTTCTCATTACTATAGAAATTTTGTTATGTATCTCTTGATACTGTGATAATGGGAGTACATATTTTTCTAGCCTTCCTATAGCTCCTAGCCTGTACTCCTTAGAATAATCACATTCACTATCTGCATATATAGGAAATTCTCTAACCCTCTCAAATAACTGTTCAAAATTCAATACTGGTGGTAATGCTTCTATTAGTAAATTACCTTTAAAAGTAGGTTCATCTTGCTCTATATATCTAGCATCTACTTGACTGTTATACAAGAATAATCCTTGATTATTATAATCATCATATTGTGTACCTTTATAATTCTTCCAATACTTTGTTCCCATTATTTCACCTTCTTTAATATCTCTTTAAGCTTCCTTACTTGAATCTTTACAGAATCATCAATCTCTTCGTTAGGAATAATTTCGCTATTTGCCTCATTATCTATTTCTCCATATTTTAATGCTTGTTCTTTTCCATATATCACTTTTTCTTTTTTCCTATTTTCCCTAATACCTTTCGTATTCTTTTTCTTATTGTCTGCTTTACTGGTCATCTTTTCAGCTTCACTTATAATATTCTCAGCTATTTCATTTGAATCCACTTTAACTTGGTCTGAATAATCCCCTAACTCGCCAACCTTTACTGTATTCATAAATTCTAGGTCTTCATACTCTTCGAAGCTTATATTTTCATATAATTCATAATAATCTTCTCTTAATTTACATGTTTCTAACCTGTAACTCTCCTTGTTAATCAAATAAATGTGAGTCATATTTCTATTATCAAAACAAATATCTTCGTACCAACTTTTTTGTGTTCTCGCTTTTGCAAACCAGTGCTCACTTACTGCCTTCTCACAGGTATACAGTTTGCCTTGAAATTTAATACCTCCTTCTGTTACAATGGCTTTGTTCTTACGCATCAAGCCTAACTTCAATCTTTCATCAGGTATGGTAAATAGATTTCCAGATCTATTATTGATTTCCCAGTCCCAAATTTCAATAGGAATTGGGTTTACTCCATCAGCAATCATTTCCTTTGATAATTTATAGTTACTCATTACTCTTTTATTTCTTTCAATTATTGAACATAATATTAATTGAGTAAACTGATTTATATCTAATATTGCATCTAAACGATAATCTCTATCTCCTCTTTCTCTAAATTGTTTCTTAATTGTCCCAGGAGAATATTCTCTTATAAATTCATTAGTAGTATCAAAATACTGCTCAACCAACCCTTTTGCAGCTGCAAAGTATGGTGGAGTATTTTCAAGAGATATGCCTAAGTCTTCAATAATACCTTCCGCAATTGGTCCTATAGTTTCTCCTCTATCTGCTAAAATTACCCTAGGAAGTCCTCTGATATTCCAATCGTCAGGATGTATTTCAAAGCCAAATTTTTTACAGTACTCAACTTTATCTTCCATCATATTATAGATTAGTGAAGCAACTCCATTCCAATTTGGACCTTCTAATGCAATATGACAAGCTGTTGTACATGTACTTGATACATCTGTTGCTATGTATACGACTGGTCTACCAATAATGGAACTTCTATCAAATCTATTTACCAAGTATACATCTGCTACAGTAGAATCAATCTGATATCGAAAACCTGCTCCAATAGTTTCAAACTTTGAACTTGATTTTAGTTCTTTACAGTTGTTTAGATAATATTTCTCACTTTTTCTTGATACAATTTCTTTCTTTAGGTCTCTATCTCTTACACTATGAAAATAGTATAAAAATTGACCTAGGGTAGGTTTTTGATCATCGGATAGTGTCTTTTTTACAATTTTTTCATCCTCTATAACTGTTTTAATAAAGAACTCATTCTTTATTCGTTTAAAAACCTGTGGCAATGATAACTCTTCTGGAGTATTATAATATCTAGTAATACCTGTTTCAAATATCTTTCTTATATTATCATCAATGTTAATTCCTTTCCTTTCTCCTGTTACATAGAAAAAATTTCTAGGTCTTCCTAATTTCTTAAGAGAGCTTCTTGATTTACCTTTCCCACCGCAATTACTGAACTCAGGTAATAATGAATTCTTTATTCTCCCTGATTGCAAATACTTTCTAAGATATTTATAAATAGTTTTCTCACCAATCTTAAACTTTTTAGTTGCTTTTAATATAGATTTTCTTCTACTATGTGGATTATAAATATCGGGTTCAGTTGCATCATTTACAACAAAATTAACAATATCTAATGCCTCATCTCGTCTTTTTATATTTTCATCATTTATTTCTTCTTCAAGAATAACCTTAAATGTTGGATCTTCTGTTTTTATAAAAATTTCCTTGTTTTTACCCCAGCTATTTAGTTCTTCTATGGGTCTAATCACAATTTTTAAACTATTAGATAATATGTCGATTGTATAACAATACTCATAGTTAGGGTCTATCCACAATATTCTTTCCATGTCATTGTTATCTGTGAACTGAAGAATGTCATTTACCATAAAATATCTATACATCAATTTTCCATACCTCTTCATCATTAATCACAATATCCATGGTATGATAATTAAATTTTTTATTTAAATCAGTACTTATGATCTTCCTTGTTAACAATAAATTAAAAAAACTTAAACCTTCTCCTGTAACCCAACAATTCTCTATCTCAAATTCATTGATACTTTGTAAAATATTTAGATTGTTATGAGTTAATTTGTTAAGGAATTGGTACGTTAGTCTTTGTATTTTTTCTACACCTAAACCTTTTTCTTCAGCCCAAAAGTAGCTGTTATAGATATAGTAAATATTTTGTCCCTTTCTCTTGGGTATTTCTTTATCTGTTACTAACTTCCAATCTATGCCTTTCTTTTTCCAAAATAGCTCTTCAAGTCTTAACTTTTCCTTTGTTCTTGAGTTATCTGCATCACTATTGTATTTTATTGCGATAGCAATATCCTTCAAGAGTCCTCCTTCTTTAAATGTTATAACAAAATCAGTAGTCATAACTGTTTTATTTTTTCTACTTCTAGGCGGATGTATAATACCTTCTTCTTCCGCTATTTGCAATGTTTCTTCCAAAGGTAACAATGGAAATTGTTCTCTAATATCAATAATATTATCACCATCCCATTGCCTAATTAGAAAATAATATAATTCTAGGTCACTCATTAATTGATAGACTCTTCTAGTTATCCATCCCATTATCCGATGTACTCTGCCTCTTGATCCAAATTCATGGACTTTATAAAATGGTTGATATTCTTCCTTTCTTCCTACTCCTCGATTTTCCAACTGCCTATATTTATCAGTCTTTCTCTGCTTAGGCATATTCAATTATTCCTCCCATCAGAATTAACAATAATTAATATTTTTTTACAACTAATCAAGTATCAGTTTCTATTTATCCCCATATATTTAACAAAAAAAATAATTAATATACCAAAAATTTATAAATTATTTATTATTTCCAAGTAACTTAAAAAATATACAATATATTTGTTGTGCTCTTATGTATATATAATTAATTTTTAAATATTTCTGTATTGCTATCTCAAAAAGTAAAAGATGGCAATCAATTGTGATTGCCATCTTTTACTTTAATATCAAGTTATTTATTGTACGGTCAAAACATTGTTATCATTACATTATTGATTATCTAATACGTTTATAATATAATCTTCGATTTCATTGCTTAATGGACTACGTATTCCAGTTCCCTCTAATATTTTCATTTTAGTTAAATTTTTATTTTTTTCTTTTATTTTCTTTGCTATAAAGTCAATTTTTCTTTTTGCAAATTGTTCTGTTGTTTCTAATTCATCTTGTAGTAACTTTTTTGTTTCTGGAAGGCTATCTACTATTCTATTTAACTTTTCATACCCAACTTCTCTACCAATTGCTGTAATTGTTATTTTTCTTGGTTTTGTTTCATGTTTTATATCTTCAATAGCTTTCTTAACATTGATATAGAAGTCCCTATCACGTTTTTCCCAATCAATTATGCATTTATTCTTTTTTCGGGGGACAGGATTAGGTAATATTTTTTCTAGGGAATCTCTATGATTTTTAGACAGCCAAATATATTCACTTCTAAACTTATTATGAATTTCATTTCTTGTAACATTTGGAGTCATTTTAATATACTCGGTTATTGTTTTTATGTATTCTTTTTCTAACTCTATATTTTTATTTCTATTTTCAATAGAAGAATTTTTATATTTTTCTATATTAACTTGATTATCTAAATAAATATCAAGACCTAATTTACATGCTATTTTTTTTATAGTTGGATTTTGACATCCCATCATTTGAGCTATTTCTGTAATACTATAATTCCTGGTTATTAAATACTCTTTTAATGCTAACTCCCATACATATCCATATTGAAGTGTTCTATTTTTTATGGGTAAGTTTTCTTTATCTATCTCTTTACTGGAATAAACATACCCGCAATTACACGTAAATACTTCTATAGGGTTAGTCAATTCACCATATTTGCTAAGTTTAAAATCATAAATAACTTTCTCCTTATAATGGTAAGCCGATGGGTTTAAACAAGGCCAAGGTCCTTCTCCAAATGTATGTATTTTTTCGTTATAAGAAAGAAGCTTATTTGCTTTTCCAAACAAAAATCTTACCAATAATATATGTCTAATTGGATGGACTTTGTACTTAGATATAGAACTTCCAGTTATCTTTCTTATCCAATTTCGTTTATCCTCAATTTCTATATTTGAATATAATAAATCAAGAAATTTCTTAGAATAATATTGCAAGAAATCTGCACTAAGTTTCATTTGATTTATTTTCCCACTATAGCTAATATATCCAGCTTTATACAAAGCTATTTTGTATTTTTTAAGAATATCATCTATACTTGGAAAACTTCTATAATTTTTAATAATAAACAAAATATCATTAGATATATTTCGTATTTCTTTTTCTATTCCTGTAATGTCAATGGACTCTTTTATTAAATCCACATCATTAATATCTATAAAAGCCCATTTACTTTTATTTTTAGGTTTTATATAATATTCTAGTATTTCGTTATGAATATGACAAATATAATTACCTTCAATTTGATGAATTCTATGGGGATATGCTTCTCCATATTCTTTTCTATCTGCTTCCATACACTTTCTACATATCTTAATATATTTTCTTTTAGTAACTAGCTTTGACTCATCATATAATTTCATCTTCAAACTACAAGCTTTATTTGACTTCGTCTGTGAAATATAACTTGAAACTTTTTTTTCAGACAGAAAAACTGTGAATATAGGAAATGGGGTATAATTATATATAAATTCTTCAGGAGTGTAGAGTTCATTAAGTTGAAGACATAGATTTCCAGTATTAGCTGGAAAATCTGATAGGTGAGTATAGGATAGTCTCGCGAACAAATCATTAAGACTTTGTTCAATTGATGTATTTCCACTAATTATGTGGTATCTATAAAAAATATTATTTATTATTTCATCTGGGTATGGTGATGGAAATATTGAAATCATACTAATCCCTTCTTCTTGGTGTTTTGAATATAAAATCCAAACTATTATTTGTTATATTTCATAAAATATACCAATTTAATCCATATTTCTAATGAATCACTAATACAATAACAATTATCTTGATAGTATACGAAATTTCAAAATACTAGGCTTACTAATATACTAAATTATTTTAAACCTACTATATTAGAGTAATTTATATAATTTAATGTAATATATATAGAAAAAATACTATAAGATTTCATGGGGTGGTATTTATGAAAGGTCATAGAGGTTTACTTTTTATAGGTAGAGGGCTTATTGTAATAGCATTTAGTATATTACTAGCAAAATTAATAATTTGAGTTGAAATTATTGCATAGTCTTCAAAGTATATTTCATACGGAACAATATTTTATTGCAGTTGAAATCACACTTTGGGATTAATCTAAAATGATTACTTCTTTCTATTACAACACTTCTTTTTATATTAAGTAATTGCAACACTTACAGCTGATAATAAACTTTTAAAGGAATAAGCATTTATATCTAACTATCACAAATTAGGATTAAAAAAACAAGGAAGTGGAATTAAATTTAACTCCACTTCCTTGTTTTGCTGACTAATCAATATTAATCATGTTATTATATTTAGATCATATAAAGTTTTCTTCTGTTAATTATCTTGTAGTATATTTAATATGTTTTCTCTAAATACTTTAAAGGAGTTACCCTTAGAACCATAATACATAAAATGCCTACAAGCCATAATATTTGCTATCTTTTCATTATTATATCTGAAACTACAAAGTGGTATTTGTTTTTCCATTACTTCAATAGATTGATCCAAATTAATACTATCTTCAAATAGAACTCCTTTTTGTATTAATATTTCATTAGCATACTCTACCGTTTTTTTACCATGTAGAATCAATAATCGAGGCTTAAGTTCCATAAGTAATTCATAAAACATTTCTTTGCCTCTCTCAATTATATCTAAAGGTTCTTTCTTCAGTAATTTTAGACTTTTAGTAGGATACGGAATCACCTCAGTTTCAGCGATTACAGAGTCTGTGATATTTGATAGGCAACCTAAAAACGAATCCATTCCTATGCGTGTCCTAGAAATTTCTGATTTTCCGTCCTTAATTCTACACTGTTTATAATAATTAATAAACTTTTCATAATTCATTAGTAAATCAACATAAGTATCTAAATCCATGTCTTTAGGATATATAGGAGTAGCTGGATTAGTTCCTACAAACAATATGTCAACTTTTGATATTTCTCCCTTACATAGAATAGGTCTGTAGTAAGCTTTATTATCTGTTGGTGGAGCACACATTTTTTTAATATCGTAAGTAGATAACATACAAATTCTCCCTATTGTTTTATTCAATAATACAAGTCCTAGATATGCTATATGCTTATTCTAGGACTCTAATATTAGCTTATAATTTTGGTTGCATTTTCTTTTACCTTATTTATTATATTAACAAACTTCTTCTGCTTCTCAGGGTCAAATAATTTAATGAAGCTTTGAGGCTTATCAAAGGGTGGTCTAGTAAGTTCACCTACATTCTCAACATAGCCATTCTGCTCTATGTAGTCAATCACTTTATTTACAAATACAATCTGATTAGCATTAAGGTTATGTTCATTAATAAAACTTGAGAACGCCTTCATAGCTGCATCTCTCTCCATTTTGGCAATTCTTCGTACAAGTAAGCCAAAAGGAGTGTCTTTAAAGTTATTTTCATAATCTTCCTTGGTTCCAAGTTCACCTGTAAATATCTTTTCTAAAGTTTTGTAATCCTCTTGAGTAAGGGGAATATTGTTTCTTAATTTATGAATAGCTATATTATTCTTATGTTCCTCTATATATTTATTAACTTTCATCTTATAATCCTCAAAGTCATAGTTAAGTTCAAATTCCTTAAGTTCAGTACGTTCAGTTTCTACATCTTCAAGGTTAGTATATACTATATTTCTACCATCTGTTACTACAAACTTCATTAAGTCTCTAAGGTCTATACGGATTATTTCAAAGTTTAAAATATCTGATTTATCCCAGAACTCATCTTCAATTACTTCTTTTAGTATAGGTAATTTTGCCTTAACCTGTGGAATAGTAGTTTTCTTTAAAAGTATAGATACTTTTAAAATAGTATTATTTTTTAATCTTGTAAAACCCTTACTACCTTCTAACTGAGATAGCATTAATCCATACATTAAATTATCAAATCCAATAGCTTTATCATCATTATCATCCATAGTTACAAGATTAGCTATATTGTCTATCAGGTTTGATTTGTCCTGTTCAGTAAGACAGATAAATGCTTCTTTTTCTCTATATTTATCTATATATTTCCTTTTCATCTGAACATCTATTCTATCAGTTGTAAGCCTTGAGATTTGTTCAGAAACATCATCTACTAACTTATTTCTAAAATCTTGATATTCTTCATTTATAAAAGCTGCATCTTGCATATGAAAAATTAATTTTATTTTTTTAGTAAAAATACTGGCATGTGTTGAGATATTTGAACTTCCTTCGATACCATTCTTTTTTTCTCTGAAATATTCAAAATTCTTCAGATAATCAAAAATATAAAAACAAGTTTTGTGCTTCCCTTTCCCAAATAAGTCTGGTCTTATCCTTGTGCCTCTGCCAATCATCTGCCAAAACTTAATTTTCGACCTCACACGCTTAAAGAATACTAGGTTTACTATTTCTCTTACATCAATCCCTGTATCCAACATATCTACTGATACTGCTATATGTGGTTCTTTTAATGGATTTTTAAATTGTGTAATTAAGTCCTGAGCATAATCATCATCACATACAACTCGCTTACAGAACTCTCCTTTATATTCTGGGTATAGTTTATTGAAACGATCCACAATATACTGTGCATGATTTTTATTTTGAGCGAAAACTATAGTCTTTCCTAATCTATTCCCACTCCCATCCTTCAATCCATTTGTCATAAGATCATTAATCACATTGTCAACCGTTTTTTGATTAAAAATAAATTCATTAATCTCTGGTGCAGGGATTTCATCTGGCATTTCTCCATCTTCATCTGTAAAGTCTTCTTCATACCTTTCTTTATCTTCTTCTGATAAATCATCATAGGTAATCCCGATTGACAAAACCCTAGTGGTAACTTCTATATTGTGGAAGGGTACTAATACATGATCCTTATAAACAGCTGTGTCATAATCATAAGCAAAGGTAGGTACATTTTTCTCAACCTCAAAGAATTCGTAGGTACTACTATGCACATCTGATCTTGGGGTTGCTGTTAAACCAACTAAATATGCATCAAAATAGTCAAAAATAGCCTTATACTTTTTGAAGATGCTTCTATGACTTTCATCAACAATAATCAAATCAAAATGTGCAGGTGTAAAGAATCTACTACCATCTGCATTTCTAATTCTATCTATAGCATTTAGCATAGTCGGATAAGTTGAAAATACTATTCTAGCGTTTTTATCATCTTTATTAGATAAAAGGTTGCAAAGGGACATATCAGGAAGATAGTTTTTAAAATCATCCTTTGCCTGTCTTACTAAAGCTGTTCTATCTGCTAAAAACAAAGTATTCGTTATATATCCACCTCTTGATAGAACATCAGTTAAACTTGAAGAAGTTCTGGTTTTACCTGTTCCAGTTGCCATTACCAAAAGAGATCTCATATGCCCTCTTTCAATATTATCACACACAACTCTAATTGCCTGTTTCTGATAGTATCTATCTGTAATTCTATCGTCAATTTCTATTTCACTAAGTTTCTTTCTTGTAAACCGTCTATTAAACAGTCTTTGTAAGTCATCTCTTGAAAATATACTGCTTACCCGTCTTTGTGGTCCTGTCTTATCATCCCAAATAAAATAGTCATATCCATTAGTATTAAATATAATAGGTCTATGTCCTGTCATTTGTTCAATGCAGTTTGCATATAACCAAGCTTGATGAGTACCTTTTCTTGCGTCTTTGAAGGTTCGCTTTGCTTCAATTAAAGCAATAGGTGTTCCGTCTTTTCCCCAAAGTACATAATCTACAAAACCTTCACCTGAACCTAATTCCTTAGGCATCCCAACAACAGGCATTTCTACTTCTACACAATCTTTTCTTTTACTTTGAGAGAATCTCCATCCCAGTGCTTTTAGGTCTACATCAATATATTTTTTTCTTGTTTCATATTCAGATAAATCCTCTGGTGTAAACTCTCTTTCTGCCTTGTGTTCTTCTTTATTAGCTGTAATTCCTTCACTTTTCTTTTGAAGCTCTGCAACAAGTCTTGCAATCTCCTTATCCTTTTCATCTATTAACTTATTAGTTTCTTCTTTAAAGTTCTTTAATTCATTCAATAATCTAGCTTCAATTTTCTTTGCTAACTGTTGGTTATGGCTAGCTTCTGGAATTAGCCTTTCATTGAACTTCCTTTCCTCATAGTCCATACCATAGCAATAGTCAATCCATTCAACAAATTCAAATAAGATAGATAATGAAAGAATCGCATCATTCTTGGAAATGGCTTTACTTGTATGTACTGCGATATTTCCAATCTTTATAATGTACTGCAACTTGTTCCATGTTGAAGGGTTAACAGCATACCTAAATGACTCCTCATGAACTAAAGCTTGCAGGTTATCCTTATATGGCATTTTTACAGTTGAATCCGCAGAATACACCCATTTCACAGCTAATTCAAATGCTTTTCTGCTTCCAACCGCTGACATAGCAGGGGAAGTTGATAATACATTCTCTGCATCAATACATGCACTGGCAAAGAGCTGATATTCTGTTGAGTTCTTAAGAAATCCAAAATTTGTTGCCATATAATCACCTGCTTTCTTTAATCGAAATATTTACTCATAAGACTATTAAATAGGTTTTCACTTTCTGTAATAGATTGTTTTACAATTGATTTTTGTTCTTCTATCTTGGTTGCTATTGCTGCAAATTTATTTTGAAGTTCTATAGGTGGTGTAATAAAATCTATGTTCTTAATGATTTTCATTGAAGGAAAGTTTGCTATGCCACTTCCGCAACTAATACCAAATATAATATCCTGCATTACATCGTGACGAAATAAATTCATGAAGAATATATTATTCATAATATTTTCATCTAATGTTAGCTTTAATAATGCTTGATTAATTACACCTTTCTTAGCATTTGGTGGTATTTCAGCAATTCTTCCTAATGTTCCCGAACAGCTAATAATTAAATCTCTAGGCTGAACCATAAAGGCAATCATATTATCGTACTTTTCCTGTGTTATGTAATATTTTTCATATTCAAAGTCATTATGTATAGCATGCCTTTGCTCGTATATTAAATATCCACTCTCAACAAAATCCTTTTTTTTAAGTGAACCTCCAAATGGTCCTCTTTTAATTGCATATTTGCTATTCTTCACTAATTTAGGCAAAGTCTTCTTCTTAAATTTGTTATCTCTGATATCACCAAACATATCATTAAAAATAGCTGTATTCAATTTATCTAGCTCTTCAAATCGTCTTTTATAACTATTTATTATTTCTTGTGTTTTATCTAAAATATCTGAAACATGTTTTTGTTCCTTAAGTGGTGGCAATGGAATTTTCATTTTTCTAATATGCTTTACTGATGAAATATTTTTGATACCACTTCCTCTACTATTCAATGTTTTAATAGAAGACTTCCAAAAGTATTGAAAAAAACTACTATTAATAGTATCTTTTAAAGTCAGTTTTAAAAGTGCTTGATTTATTACTCCTTCTTCACAATCTTGTGGCAACTGAAACATTTCACCTATTGTACCTGAACAACTTATTATTATATCATTCGGTCTCACCTTAAATCGGCTTAATTGATTATACCTATGTTCATCTATATAATATTCACCTATTTCGTGTTCTTTTTTTATTGCATGTTTTTGCTCATATACTTTATAAGAATCTTTAGATTTTTGTACAAAAAATTCTTTTTTCAGAGCACTGCCAAAAGGGCCTCTTATAATTGAGGAACATACTTCTTCAAGTTTCACCATTTTCCATTTATTCATTCACTAATAGCCCCCTTAAATCGTTCATACTGGAACTTATATCCAAGGCTAATTCATCAAGACGAGCCATAATTACCTCTGGTGTGTCATATTCTACTTTTTCATATTCTATCTCTTTATATTTATTAATAGACAAATCATATTCATTGTTCTTTATTTCTTCCTTATCTACAAGGAAGCTTTGCCCTATTCTCTTTCTATCTTTTTCATCTGAAAGATTATGGAATCTACTAATTATATCAGGGATATCTCCTTCATTACCTAAACTATTTCTCTTATCATCTAAAGAAAATCCATCAGACTTCATATCATAAAACCAGACTTGTTCTGTTCCTCCTGCATTTGTTTTTGTAAATACTAGTATAGCAGTGGAAACTCCTGAGTATGGCTTAAATACACCAGTAGGCATGGAAATGACAGCTTGTAGATTTTGATTTTCAACTAGTTCTTTCCTTAGTGCTTTATGGGCTTTTGTTGAACCAAACAATACTCCATCTGGCACAATGCAAGCACATCTTCCACCCATATTCAGCATACGGATAAATAATGCAACAAAAAGTAGTTCTGTCTTCTTGGTATCACATATTGCTTTTAAGTTATCGTGAATACTTTCTTTATCAATACTTCCTGTGAATGGTGGATTAGCTAAAATAACATCATAAGCATCAGAAATCTCATTTTGCTTTGATACACTATCTGCGTAGTTTATATGTGGATTAGAAATTGAGTGTAGCATCAAGTTCATAGCAGAAAGTCTAAGCATAGTTCGGTCTGTATCAAACCCTGAAAAAGCATCTCCCTCAAACTTTTCCCACTGTTCTGCTGTCATTTCACTTTCATATTTTCTTCTGATGTACTCAGCTGATGAAACCAAAAACCCCGCTGTTCCACAAGCTGGGTCACAAATCCTATCACCTGGTATAGGAGCCACTAATTTAACCATCATATCACGAATATGCTTTGGTGTCCTAAATTGGCCATTTTGACCTGCGACTGATAGCTTGCCGAGCATATACTCATATAAGTCTCCTTGCATGTCTAAGTCCTTTATATCATGATCATATAAATCATCTAATCCAGTTATGATCTTTTGTAAAACCTGTGGTGTTGGAATTAGAAATATAGCATCTTCCATGTATCTAGAAAATGCAGATTCTTTATTATTATTCATAGATTTGATAAATGGGAATATCTTTTGTCCTACAATTTCGAATATTTCCCTAGCGTCCTTATATTTAAATTTAGACCAACGCATATCTTTACCATCAGGAGTCTGTGGAAATATCTTGTTAGGAACTTCGCCACCTAAATTCTCTATGCTCTCATTTTCCATTTCCTTCTCGTCTAATGACCTAATAAACATTAAGTATGTCAATTGTTCGATTACTGTAAGGGGTTGCGTAATTCCTCCAGCCCATATATCAGTCCATATCTTATCTATTTTATTCTTAATTTGTCCTGTTATCATTTATGATTCTCCTTTTAATTGCATTATGATTTATTGCTATATTTAGTAGATCGATATCTAAAATAATTCCACAAACACCTCTACAATTCCTTCTTTTGTTGATACAAAGGATAACTGTTAAATAAAAACAATGGGCATAATTAGAGGTCAAGATTAATTAATTCTCCAATTAATTAACCTTGACCCACTTTTAAATTTTCACTGCTAATCTTAATTCTTAGTATCTCTCTATTTTTACCATTGAACTATATATTAGTTAGTCGTAGATTATTACATAAAAACTAAACTTCTTTAAATATTTCATAATTATCAATATTATCACGTAGTTCATATGCTTTATCAATGTATGCATCTATATTATTTATGAAATCATCCCATTTTACTGAAGTTACGTAACTACTATCTCCATAATATATTTTTGACCCGTCAGAACATTCTTTTGTTTCAGCATCTTTCATATTGAACATATTATTTTTTAATATTCCAAATAGGGTATTGGTCATAAGCATTCTACAACCACTATCACAACAATTCTTATTGTATGTATAATATTCATAAGAATTGTTTGAATCAGGTATAATTATTGCTATCACTGCATTAGTTTTACTTGAAACAGAATTACCGCTTCTATTTTTCCTAGATACTTCTTTTAAGGAATATGATATTTCCCAAGGTATCCATTGATTTTTATCTACTTCCCACGACTCTTTCATATTTTTTGATATCATTACAATAGTTAATGTACTATCATATATTCTGTCTTTTAACTTCTTCCATATAGAATCTTCACTCAGTTTAGACAAATCTTCTCCATCCGATTCACCTTTATAAATATGATCTGACTTGTCATTTAGATACTCTTCAAGTTTATCAACATAATCTCGCACTGTATTATTTTCATACCACTCACCAACTATATGATTAACATCATTATCAGCATATTTATAAGATATAAATATTTTATATCCCATATTTTAACCTCCTTACCCCTTCTATCATTTAATAACAAATATCTAGGAGAGCAACTCTTTCCTACAAGACTTGCGGCTTCTTATAGCGATAATTATGCTCCTTTTACTTTTGTAATTACTTTTGATATCTCCGCAAAAACTTTTACCGGATCTAGTTCATCCATTAAAACATCTATTGAGTCCTTTAAATACCAATATTTTTCTAAATCGTTTTCAACTTCTTCTAAAATTTTTTTCGACATAAACCCAGTTGAACCAATTGGAATAATAACCTTATCTTTTTCATTAGCTATTTTGAATTCTTGATAAACACCAGATGCATTTACAATTTCTCCAGTCTCCTTATCTGTCTTGTTGCCAAAAATAAATATTACAACACCACATTCATCAACAATAGTTTTTCGATAATTTTTTGCTATCTCTTGAATATCTATATCTCCTTTGTGAATAAACGGAAATGGTCTTGGGGTTAAATAAGTACTTACATGTCCATACTTATTCTCATACACTTCTTCTAAGACACCCGAAACAACATATGTTCCGATCCCTTTACCATATCCAGTAACTATCTTAAAATTTCTCTTTACAAGTTGATTGGATAACGTATAAATAAACTGTCCTGCTTTATCCTCATCCATATCCCCATATATCTCAGCACTACCTGATATTAGAATACTATTAAGATTATGCTTGAACTGAATCCTTCTGAGTGATTCAGTTATTTCAGAGTATTCCTTAACAAGAACTGCAGATATCCCATATCTTTTTAAATCTTGAATACGGAGTTCTTGTTTAGTCTTGTCATAAATAAAGTCTTCATGGTTTTGATACTCACTTTCTTTTACTTCCCTTATGAAGCAATAATGCATCCTATTGTGCTCTTCGCCTAATAGAATCCTTATTCTACTGAGGATATAAATCAAATTAGGGTCTTCAAAGCTAAACCCTATAAACAAGAAAGTTTTTGATACCAAATCACCTTGAAGACTTGTTGTAAATAGTTGTCTTTTTTCGTTATATGATTCATAGTCATCTTTTATAATAACAGCATTATGAGGTTGTGTTATATCACCGTGCATTTTATAAACAATTGCATCTCGACCTGGTAAAGTAGTAGTAAGATTTTCAACTGTACGCTTAACATCAACTTTTCTATTAGAATAATTCTTTAAGGTATCTTCAATTAGTGAATCATAATTAGTTGTCCAGTATTTCTCTATTGGTAATGATGTCAAAATTTCAAGGTTTTCATTTTGTTTAGTCTCTTTAGTAAATTCTTCAATTATCTTATTTGATATTATGCTTCTGTTTCCACCACGTTGATTATAATAATATTGTGCAAGGGATACTAAATCATCTTCCTTTTCTACTTTAAGATTAATATCTTCAGCAAATTCCCTAAGCAATTCTTTCCATTCAACATAACCTGAAACTCTTGACATTCCTGCCCCAGCGAACACCGCAGCACTTTCGTTCTTAAGTGCCTTCAAGTACTCTCTTTCAAATTCTTGTATGCTAATACTACTCATGTATTACCTCCCTATTATAGTCTCATTTCTAATAACTGTTTCATATTTAATAATATCAACTTGATCATTTTATACCCTTTAAACTTCTTTTGTTTAGTAAACCTGTCCCAAATCCAAATTAAATAAGTCATCTAGGATTATATTATTGTGAATATTCCCTAGATGACTTATTAGACATTTATTATGAAAATTTCTTCTATTTAGATATTATCTTGGTATTTTATTCTTTTAAAAGTTGTAAATTTTCTTCCCAACTTTATTTATCTCTTCCCGACTTTATTTTACTCTTCCCAACTTTATTTTGCTAAAACATTAACCGCACTTAGAAAATCCACAATTGCGACAAATCATACATCCGCCTTCATGTTCAACCTTATTGCCGCATTCAGGACAAATATTTTTACCTGCTGGTACCTGAATTTCTAAGCTAGCTGATAATTCACTACTTATTTCTACTTCTTCATCTATAGAGCATTGCGGACTTAATACTTCCTTCACTTCTCTTTCTATTTCCATAACTATATCATTAACAGATGAGTTATCTACATCAACATACTCATTCATGACTTTTTCTAGAGCCTTGCCAATTGCATCTGGGCAAGATAATACTTTGATATCCTTGTTAGTAGCTCTTTGACGTAATGTTGAATGACATCTTATACCTTTTAATTGCTCTACGATCGATTTTACATCCATACCAGATCTTAGTGCGATTGAAATAAGTCTACTTGTAGCTTCACTTTGACTTGGACATCCTCCTGCTCTTCCTACATTAGTAAATACTTCACATATTCCGTTTTCATCATAATTTACTGTTATATATAGGTTTCCACAGCCTATTCTAACCTTTTCTGTCATGCCTTCAGTAACTTCAGGTCTCATCCTTGGTTTAATTGCTAAAGTATTTCTTGCTTCAGCTTCATTCGCTTTGTCTTCTTTCTTTACAGTGCTTAAAACCTGATTTTGTCTACTACCATCTCTATAAATTGTTACTCCCTTGCATCCAAGCTTATATGCTAATGTATATACCTGCTCAACTTCCTCTCTTGTTGCTTCATTTTTAAAATTAACTGTTTTCGAAACTGCGTTGTCAACATGGTTCTGAAAAGCAGCTTGCATCCTTATGTGCCATATTGGAGATATATCATGAGCAGTAACAAATATTTTCTTTATATCTTCAGGAATCTCATCTATATGAGCTAGTGTCCCTTCCTCTGCTATTTTTTCCATCAATATTTCTGAATAGAAGCCTCTTTCCTTAGCAACTTTTTCAAAGTATGGATGAACCTCTAAAAGCTTGTCATTATCCATTACATTTCTTACAAACGAAACTGCAAATAATGGTTCTACACCACTGCTAGCACCTGCAATAATGCTTATAGTTCCAGTAGGTGCTATTGTAGTTGTTGTTGCGTTTCGTAAAAGTATTCCCTTCTCTCTATAGATACTCTTTTCATATTCAGGAAATGCTCCTCTTTGCTTAGCTAATTCAGTTGATTTTTTCTTAGATACTTCATCTATGAATTTCATTATATTATTTGCTAACTCAACTGCTTCTTTTGAGTTATATGGCAATCCTAGGTAGAATAGTAAATCCGCAAATCCCATAACCCCTAGACCAATCTTTCTAGTGCTTTTAGTCATTTCATCTATTTGAATTAAAGGATACTTATTTACATCTATAACATTGTCAAGAAAATGAACGGATTTCTCTACTGTTGATTTCAACTTATTATAGTCCACTTCGTATACATTGTCTATCTTCTTTATCATCTTTGCTAGATTTATAGAACCAAGATTACATGATTCATAAGGTAATAGTGGTTGCTCACCACAAGGATTAGTACTTTCTATTTCTCCTAATGCAGGAGTTGGATTAGTCTTATTTATCCTATCTAAAAAAATTATACCTGGCTCTCCATTATTCCAAGCCATATCAACTATATGATTAAATACTTCTCTAGCATTTAATTCTCCAATTACTTTTTTTGTATGAGGATCAATTAACTCATAATCTTTATTATTTTCTACAGCTTCCATAAATCTTTCAGTTAATCCAACACTAATATTAAAATTAGTAATTTCAGATGTATCTTTTTTACAGCTTATAAATTCCATTATATCTGGATGATCTACTCTTAATATTCCCATGTTGGCACCTCTTCGGGTACCTCCTTGCTTTACTGCCTCTGTAGCAGAGTTAAATACCTTCATAAAGCTTATTGGTCCAGATGCCACACCACCTGTTGATCTAACTGTTGAACCCCTTTGTCTAAGCCTAGAGAAGCTAAAACCTGTTCCTCCGCCACTTTTATGTATAAGTGCTGCATTCTTAATAGCATCAAATATTCCTTCCATTGAATCTTCTATAGGAAGTACAAAACATGCTGATAACTGTCCTAACTCTTTACCTGCATTCATTAATGTTGGTGAGTTCGGTATAAATTCAACATTAGTCATCATGTTATAAAACATTTCTTCTGTTTTATTAATATCTGAGTTCTCTTCGTATAAGCTATCTGCTTTAGCAATATGATTTGCCACTCTTCTAAACATCTCTTCAGGTGTCTCTATAACATTGCCATTGACATCTCTAGTCAAATACCTTCTCTCTAATACTTTAACTGCATTATCATTTAACTGCATTAATACCCCTCCAGCAACTATATTTAGTGTTGTCATTTATGTTCGGTACGATATATTGTATCATTAACATATGCAAGTGTCAAAGTCATTTATGTCTGATTTCGATAATTATTAGTCCTATAAACGAATTATATTGATTTTTTCTTTTAGTAGTATTGTTTTATGATAAATTTAAAAATCCAAAAATAAAAAGGGCCTTTAAGCCCTATAAAATTTCTAATATATCTTTTAATGTTTCCTGTGCATATTCACCTTTTCTATACTTTCTCATTGCCACTATTATGTTTGGTTGATTACCGTTTGCTATTATATCCTTTATTTTTTTAGGATGCTCAATTATGCTTCCTATTTCATTAAAATCTTCATCATAAAAAACAAACGTTGGTATTTTTACACTTTCACCATGTGCGTATTTTTTAAAATACTCTTCATTTCCTTCTTTTCCTACAATAGATATATTGATATTGTCATTATATTTTCTCATTTTTTCTAAAACCGGGACATTTATCATACAATCTGGACACCACATTTCAGCACAAATGATTACATTTATTTTTCTATTTATGTTTTTTATCTTATGTATATATTCTTCATCAAAATTAATTTGATTAAATATCTCTAGTGTTCTATCTCTATATGATCCAGTATCTGTACTCACAAAAGCATCAAAAGATAGTCCGCTCTTAAACAATTCATAAATATCCATAAAATACACCCCCATTTTCAATAATGCAAGACCAATTATATTCTTGATATTTATATAATAGTAATTATTATCTTCTATTTAATTGTATTAAGTATTTTCTTAAATTATAATATATATATTTTTTAATTACAACTTGTATAAAGTGGGAATGGAAAATGAAAACCCTAGCAATATCCTATCGAAATCAAGGATTATGCTAGGGTTTATATTTTTATGCTTTCAATATTTTATATACATCTCTTAGTTCAAGTAATTACTATCCTAATAATACTTATCCAAAAAATAAAAAGAACCAGCGATGTCCTACTCTCCCAGGGCGTCTCCGCCCAAGTACCATCAGCGCTGGAAGGCTTAACTTCTGTGTTCGGTATGGGAACAGG
>NZ_JBNPXI010000021.1:0-90904 GCF_050433385.1 Brassicibacter mesophilus | reverse complement strand
TTGAACAATGTGAAGGCCAGCGTCTTTAGGCGCTGGTCGGTAACAGCCCCTTATAGGGGCAGAGCAAACCACCCGTTAGACGGGTGGTGCTGATTTAAAACTAAGATATGTTGTGATTTAGTTAACTAATTTATGAAATCAAAGGAAGAAGGGAGATTTTATATATAATTTATATTATAAAAGAATTTACTTATATCAAATATACTGATAAACTTATGTGGGTTTATTAAAAAATGTCGAAAGGAGTCATCTAATGTTAAAACCTAAACTATTTACAGTACTAAAAGATTACAGCAAAGAACAGTTCATTAATGATGTCACTGCAGGAATTATAGTAGCAATAGTAGCAATACCTCTTTCTATTGCTTTGGCTATAGCTTCTGGCGTATCTCCTGAAAAAGGCCTTCATACGGCTATTATAGCAGGATTCCTGATTTCATTTTTAGGGGGAAGTAGGGTACAAATCGGAGGTCCTACTGGAGCATTTGTAGTTATTGTTTTCGGTATACTAAGTCAATATGGTATAGATGGATTGATACTTGCAACCATTATGGCAGGAATAATACTTGTCATCATGGGGTTATTGAAACTAGGTAGCTTAATAAAGTTTATACCTTATCCTATAACTACTGGTTTTACAAGTGGAATAGCATTGACTATTTTCTCTACGCAGATTAAAGATTTCTTAGGATTAAGAATAGATTCTGTTCCATCAGAGTTTTTGGCAAAGTATTCTAGTTATTTTAAGAATATACATACTTTAAATTATTCAAGCTTGCTTATAGGATTAATATCCCTTGCTATAATAATCCTATGGCCTAAAATAAACAAAAAGATTCCAGGTTCATTAATTGCGCTTATAGCAGCTACTGTGATTACGGCAGTGTTCAATCTAAATATTGAAACAATAGGGAGTAGATTTGGTGAAATATCATCAGCGTTACCAAAGTTTTCAGTTCCAGATGTTAGCTTGTCTAGAATCAAAGAATTGTTAAACCCTGCCATTACTATTGCGTTATTGGCTGCCATTGAATCACTTTTATCAGCAGTAGTTGCTGATGGTATGATAGGTGGAAAACATAGATCAAATATGGAGCTTGTTGCTCAGGGCGTTGCTAATATTGGTTCAGGTTTATTTGGTGGCATACCAGCAACAGGAGCTATTGCTAGAACAGCTACCAATATAAAAAATGGCGGCAGAACTCCAATAGCAGGTATTGTTCACGCTATAGTTATTCTATTTGTTATGGTAATATTTATGCCATATGCTAAATTAATTCCGCTATCGTCTTTAGCTGCAATCTTGATTGTTGTTTCATATAACATGAGCGAGTGGAGAGCATTTAAGAATTTAATGAAGGCTCCAAAGAGCGATGTAGCGGTACTATTAATTACATTCTTTTTAACTGTAATGGTAGATTTAGTAGTCGCTATAGAGGTTGGAATGGTATTAGCTGCATTTTTATTTATGAAGAGAATGGCTGATGTAACTAATGTGAAGCAACTAACTGATGAATCATACGAAGATGATAATAATGATGAGAATGAACTTTTAAATGTAGATGCTCTTTCAAAATACGTTTCCATATATGAAATAGATGGACCGTTCTTTTTTGGAGCTGCTGAAAAGTTTACTGAGGTTATGAACGAAATTAGAGAAAAGCCTAAGGTGTTGATTATTAGAATG
This sequence comes from Brassicibacter mesophilus, assembly GCF_050433385.1. Lineage (NCBI taxonomy): Bacteria > Bacillati > Bacillota > Tissierellia > Tissierellales > Thermohalobacteraceae > Brassicibacter > Brassicibacter mesophilus. The sequence goes on along the minus strand of NZ_JBNPXI010000021.1, from coordinate 89,217 downwards.
AGAAATGTACCAGCAATGGATGCAACAGCTTTTTATGCATTTACAAAGGTATATGAAAACTGTAAAATGAATAATATCAAATTAATATTATCAAGTGTACAAGAGCAGCCATTTAAAGTAATGGACAGCTATAATTTCATAGAAAGAATAGGTAAAGACAGTATTTGTAGCAACCTTGATGAATCAATAAAAAAAGCAAAGAAATTAATTGAAAATAATGGTATAATACTTAATAGTGGGAATATTACAAAACAGCAAACTGCAAATGAATTTTAAATAGAACTCTTAGATTAATGATTATATGATATGAGGATGATACGCTTGAATATTATTTTAATTGAGCTTATGCTAATAACTGCTGTCATACATATGATAGATACACTTGCTTATTCTGTGAGACTAAACTCTGTGAAAAGTGGTCAATATGCTTTATCACTTTCGCTATTTAATGTTTTTGTTCTTGTTTCTAGAACAGCGAACACTTTCCTATCCCCTTTAGTCGGAAACTTGACAGGCAGGAGTATTCAAAATGGGTATGATCCAATATTTGAGCTTCGCCTAATTATCTTTTCAGCAACTATTGGAACAATAGTAGGCATTTTTTTAATCCCTACTTTTCTTAGAATTTTTAGCTCAGCTGTATCTAGGCTAGAGCTTACTGGTTCAGTACCAGCTTTGATTTTTCAAGCACTTAATAAAAATAGCATTAAAAGAGTTGCTAAGAATGCAACTTTGCCTAAGAAAAAAATGATTAAAATGCTTAATTTTGGTGAAGTACCAAAAAGCTTATTATTTCTTAATACGTTAATTACAGGAGTATACACTGTTGGAATTTTTGCAGCTTTCTATTCTGCAACAATGGTCTCTGCACAAAAACAGCTTGCAGCTGCTGCATCTTCTGGTATGATTAACGGAGTAGCAACTATACTTTTAACACTATTTGTAGACCCTAAAGCAGCTATTATTACAGACCAAGCTTTGAGAGGAAATAGATCATATGGGAATGTTAAAACTCTGGTCATATTATTAATTGGTACAAAGCTACTAGGTACTTTAATAGGTCAACTATTGCTTATTCCAAGTGCAAAAATTATTGCTTGGTTTTATATGTAGCTTTTTAAAGAAGAGGTGGTGTCAATGAAGATATACAGTCATGGCTGTACTCTAGATTGCTGGGATTCATGTAAATTTAATGTATACGTAGAAGACAGAAAAATTCTTAAAATTGAAGGAGATAAGTCTCATCCTTATACAAAAGGTATTATTTGTGTAAAAGGTAGGAAGCATCTTGAAAGACTTTATCATAGTGAAAGAATATATAGTCCTTTATTAAAGATTAACGGAAAATGGATTGAGATAACTTTTGATGAGGCAATAAAGATAGTTTGTCATAGATTACTCTTGCTAAAAAGAGAATATGGTTCAAGTTCAGTTATGCATTTTTATCAGTCAGGATCAAATGGGATACTAAAGTCTATAGAAGATGTATTTTTCAATTATTATGGAGGAGTAACTCTAGCTGATGGGAGTCCATGCTGGGGGGCAGGAATAAAAGCACAAAAATATGACTTTGGAGATGCAAAGGGACATTTTTTGGTTGATATGATGAATTCAAAATGTATTTTCTTATGGGGAAGAAATCCATCTAATACTTCTATTCACCTTATGCAAATGATTAATGAAGCCAAGAAAAGAAATATAAAAGTTGTTGTAATTGATCCGATATGCACAGATACTGCAAAAAAAGCAGATAAGTATGTTAGTATCAATCCATCAACTGATGGAGCACTTGCTATGGCTATGACAAAGGTATTGATTGAAGAAGAAATGATTGACCAAGATTATATTAATAACTACACGTATGGATATGAATATTATAAAGATTATTTGGATACCTTAGATTTACAATATCTATCATCGCAAACAGGACTTAAGATAGAAGAGATAAGGGAATTGGCAAGATTGTATGGAGATAACAAGCCAGCTACTATCTATCCAGGATATGGTCTTCAAAAATACAAAAATGGTGGAAATACAATAAGGGCTATCGATGCTATGGCAGCTATAGTGGGCTATATTGGGATAGCAGGTGGTGGAGTAAATTATGCCAATCGTGTATATCCAGGTATCCTTAATTTAGACCCATATAATAGTAGAAGATACGCAAAAAATGAAAGATATTTTAATTTACATAATTTTAGTAATTTTATTAAAAATGAAGATACGCCGCCAATTAAAGCTATATTTATTACAAAATCTAACCCAATTGCACAGCTGCCAAACATAAATAGGCTTAAGAATGCTTTTAAAGAAATAGAATTTAAGGTATGTATAGATATGTTTATGACTGACACTGCTAGCTGTTGTGACTTATTTATTCCATGCACTAATACACTAGAAAGTGAAGACATTGTATATTCTTCTATGAATAATTCATATATTACTTATAATGAGCAGATTGTTGAGCCTAATAATAAGCTTATGGATGAGTATTTCTTTTTTATGGAGTTAGCAAAACATATGAATATATCTGATTATCCATATGTATCAAAGCAAGAATATTTGAATAAAGTCATACAACCACTTAGAAACTATGATATTGATTTAAATAGAATCAAAAATGATTATATTGCAATTGATCAAAATGGGGTTGCTTGGATCGATAAAGAGTTCAGCACTCCTTCTAAAAAAATAGAAATTTATTCAGAGAAAGCTAAAACTGATGGATTAAGTCCTATACCAGTCTATATAAGTAGCCTAAATAATTCTGAGGATGATAATAAAGTCAGACTTATTACAGGTCATCCACGAAATTCATTGTTTTCTCAACATTTTTTAGATGTTCAGGGAATTGCTATAGCATATATTAGTTCAAATTTTGCAAAAAAACTACAGATTTGTGAGAATGACAAAGCATTATTAAAAAATAGTAATGGGGAGATAGAAGTTCTAATTAATATAAGTGGAGATGTGCCAGATAACATTGTGTATATGTATACAGGATGGTGGGAAAAACATGGAAATCCAAATTCTCTCACGGTTAGTTATTCATCAGAGATGGGAGGACAACTTGCTTATTATGAAACATTAATAGATATTGTTAAAAGTGCTAGTGAGTAGCACTTTTTTTGTTTACATAATTTGTTCATTGAATTCCAATGTGAAATCTTGTAATGTAGATAAGAGGGAGGGAGTTCAGTGAAAACAATCAGTACTAAACAAAAGATAATATCCATAATTATCATGCTAATGCTTGCAGCTATAGCCTTTAGACCACATAGATCTGAAGCTGAAATTAATAGATTTAATATGTCATATATTTATTTTGGAAATTCAGGTACTTACTTAAAATATGTTGAACAAACTAAAGATTCATTACAGGCTATATCTCCTAGTTACTTTGATTTAAATGATGATGGGAGCTTAAAGCTAACAAGGAGTGTAGACAAGTCTTTTATTTCTGAAATGCATAAAAAAAATATAAAAGTAATACCATTCTTAAGTAATCATTGGAATAGAGCTATTGGTAGAGCTGCATTAGAAAATAGAGAAAAGCTAGTAGATGAAATTGTAAAAGTAATAGAAGAGTACAAGCTTGACGGGGTTAATGTTGATATCGAAAATGTAACTGAAGCTGATAGAGATAACTATACCGATTTTGTAAGATTGCTAAGGGGAAAATTGCCAAGTAATAAAGAAATTTCTGTTGCTGTAGCTGCAAATCCAAGAGGGTTCAATGTTGGCTGGCATGGTTCATATGATTATTCAGAGCTCGCGAAATACTCTGATTACTTATTAGTCATGGCATATGATGAAAGTTATTATGGCAGCAGTGCTGGCGCGGTTGCTAGTTATTCGTTTGTAGAGAAATCTGTTAAGTATGCTTTAGATAGAGTTCCTGCAGAAAAAATAGTATTGGGCATCCCTTTTTATGGACGCTACTGGAACAGTAGTGAAAATACGGGGGGAAGCGGAATAAGTCTAGCAGATGTAGATGTTTTAATACAAAGATTTAATGGAAAAGTAACATTTGATAAAACATCTAAATCACCAAAAGCTACTTTCACCATTTCTCCAAATGATGAAAAATATTATGTATATGGAAACGAGCTAACTCCTGGGAATTATACAGTGTGGTTTGAAAATGAAGAATCAATTAAAAACAAGCTAGAGCTGGTTCAAAAATATAACCTTAAAGGAACAGGTAGTTGGTCCCTAGGGCAAGAATTACCTGAGACATGGAACTATTATAAGCTCTGGCTAAACAGCAAATATTTTATTGATATACAACAACACTGGGGGAAAGACGATATTCTTTATGTTGCAAATAAAGGATGGATGAAAGGAACATCAAGCATCAAGTTTTCACCTGATGGTAAGCTTACTAGAGCACAAGCTGCTGTAACTCTTGTTAGAGCTATGGACCTTGAAGGACAAGTAGTTAATGAAAAAAACTCATTTCCTGATGTTTCTAAAAATCATTGGGCATATAAAGAAATTCAAATTGCAAAAGAAACTGGAATAATTAAGGGAATGGAGAATGGTAAATTTTATCCTAATGATTATATAACAAGAGAACAAATGACTGCACTAATTAGTAGGATAATAGATTATGATACTAGTAAAATTGACTATAAAAATCCTTTCTCAGATATTGATACGTCTAGATGGTCTTATAAGTCTATCATGGAGATGAATAGTTTAGGAGTATTTGAAGGATATGATAATGGTTTATTTATGCCTCAAGAAAAGATCACGAGAGCTCAAATGGCAGCTGTTATGACTAGAATATCAGAATATCTTGATAGTAGTAACTAAACCAAAGGGAGATATTTTTTTATATCTCCCTTCAATATTTTAAATAAGTTTAATAAAATATTAAGTTTATGATTAAACCAAAATGTGGTATAATAATCACGTAGTTGTGAAGAATGTATTAATGTATGATTAAATAGCTATGCAAAGGTTTTCATGTAATAAAATTAAATAAATTAGGAAATAAAATAAATGTGTGTATAATTGACTTTATACACATAATACTGTTGGAGGTGGAATAATGAAAAAAATATTAGTGACAGGTGCATTGGGACAAATAGGTTCTGAGCTTACAATGTTTTTAAGAGATAAGTATGGAGAATCTAATGTTATTGCAAGTAGTAGAAGTAAAAAAAGCGGTCTTGAAAAAGTTATTGAGTCAGGACCATTTGAAATTGTTGATGTAAATAATGCTCAACAAATTGCAAGTGCAGTTAAGAAACATAATGTAGATACAATAATACATTTGGCAGCTATCCTATCAGCTGTTGGAGAAGCAAAACCAACTATGGCTTGGGAAGTTAATATGGGTGGTCTTTTTAATGTGTTAGAAGTAGGTAGGGAGTTGAATACAGCAATATTTACACCTAGTTCTATTGCAGCTTTCGGACCTTCTTCTCCAAAGGATAATACACCTCAAGATACTCTTCAAAGACCCACTACAATGTATGGTGTTACAAAAGTAGCAGGAGAGATACTTTGTGACTATTATTGTGAAAAGTATGGTGTTGATACTAGAGGAGTTCGTTTCCCAGGATTGATTTCTTATGAAACTTTGCCTGGTGGAGGAACTACTGACTATGCAGTTCATATTTATTATGATGCTATAGAAAAGGGTAAATATACAAGTTATATTAAACAGGGAACATATATGGATATGATGTATATGCCTGATGCTTTAGAATCAATAGTTCAATTAGCAGAAGCAGACCCTTCTAAGCTAATACATAGAAATGCATTTAATATATCTGCTATGAGTTTTGCTCCTGAAGATATTGCTGCTGAAATCAAAAAGAATATTCCTAGCTTCGAGATGGACTATGATGTAGATCCAGTAAGACAAAAAATTGCAGATTCTTGGCCAAATTCTTTAGATGATACTGCTGCAAGAGAAGAATGGGGTTGGAATCCAAAATATGATTTAGCTTCAATGACTACTGATATGCTAGAAAAATTAAAAATTAAATTAAGTAAATAATCTTAAAGCCTTAGTTTACTTATTAGTGAGCTAAGGCTTTAATTATTTTTTTAGTACAAGATTCGTATTCATTGTATTCAGCAAATTATTATATATTTATCAGTCTTTCTTGCACAAATGTTAGGACTTAATATACAAGACCATATATTTAAGGAGCAATAATATTATCCTATAGTTATAGGTCCAATAAATTCTTCTAATATTTTCTCTATTTCATTTTTATCTCTATATAAATTACCAATTAATTCACATTTACTATTTCCATTTCCCTGCCATATATTTCTATTAACATTTTTATTGTTTTTTGGAAAATCAAAATCAGTATTATTTGTATGTTTGTGGTTTATAAAATTAGGATTCTTTAAAATTTCATAAGGAAGATTATATGCTCTAAGATGATGTCCACTTATTCCATGTCTTTTCCCTTGTTGATAGTCATTTACTTTATATATTTCAGTGTAGAATTGAGGTGAAAAGTGATAGTATTTTGCTAAACGATTGTTTGCTGAATCATAAATATAACCTCTTCGGTTAATTAAAACTTTAGTATTTTCATTATGGATATAATTATGCAGCTGTTGTATATATGATTTATGATACATATCATCGCTATCTAATCGTACTAAATACAGGTAATCGTATCCTTTGATATTTTCAGATATTTGATTATGATATTCATTCGGACTGACAAATCTGATGTTATCTGGTAGCTTATCATAATTAGCAAGTGCTTGTTGTATTAATTCTTTTGTTGTAGGATCGTACATAATAAGGTGCAAAAAATTCTGGTTAGTTTGTATTTTAAGGCTTTTTAAAGTATAATTCATAAATATTGAAATTCTTTGGTCAATCCATTCCTTTGTATATATTCTGTTATCTGATTCTCCCCATTGATTCCAATTATTAAAGCTTGTAAATATGATTATTTTTTTAGACATTTTTTCACCTCGTTACATTATTTTTATATGGTTATTATAATATTGAGCTTGATAAGGTTATTATTCTAAGCTAGGTCCAATGAAATCTGCTAATATTTTTTTTATCATGTTTTTATCTTCTATTTCATTACCAACTAATTGAGGAAACATATGATGGATTTTTTTATTATCGTCCCATACATCAATGTCTAGCATTTGGTCACTTTTGGGGAATAAAAATGCTGTATTGCCTGAATGCACGTGATTTATATAATTAGGTTCTTCTAGTATCTCATGATTGAGATTAATAGCACCCATATGACTGCCGCCTAAATCATGTCTTTTTGCTTGTTGATAATTTTTAACCTTATATATTAAAGTGTAAAATTGAGGAGAAAGGTGGAAGTATTTAGCTAAACGGTTTGCTAATGAATCGTATATATATCCTTTCTGGCAGATTAATATTTGAGTATCATCTTTAGGAGTATAATCATGTAATTGCTGAATAAAAGATTTATGGTACATATCATCACTATCTAAGCGTACTAAATAAAAGTATTCATATCCATTAATATTTTTTAATATTAATTTGTTAAATGTATTAGAAGAAATAAATTTTATGTTGTCTGGAAGTTTTTTATATTTTGAAAGTTCCATTTCAATTATTTCCTTAGTGTCAGGACGAAAGGTGATAAAGGCAAGGAAATTTTGGTTAGTTTGAATTTTTAGGCATTGCAAAGTATACTTCATAAATACTGAAATTCTTTGTTTGAGCCAATTTTGGTCTATACTGTTTAATCCTGAATATACAATTATTCTTTTATTGTTTAACATATTTTCACCTCTTAAAAAAATTCTTCTAAGATTTTTGACGTTTCTTCTTTGTCTTCATATATGTTTCCAATCAACTGTGGGCGTGAGGGTCCTGAATCTTCATTGTCAATCCATATATCTCTATTAACCTTCGGATTAGCTTTTGGAAATTTAATAGCAGTATTATTTGAGTGTGCATGGTTTATATAATTAGGCTCTTCTAAGATCTCATGATTAAGCTTTATAGCACCACCATGACTACCACCTAAATCATGTCTTTTTCCATGTATATAGTCTTCTACTTTATATATTAGAGTATAAAATTGAGGAGAAAAGTGAAAGTATTTTGCCAGGCGATTATTTACTGAATCATATATATATCCTTTTTGGCAAATTAATATTTGAGTATCGTCTTTAGGATTATAATCATGTAGTTGCTGAACAAATGATTTATGATACATGTCATCACTGTCTAACCGTACTAGGTATAGATAATCATATCCTTTAGTACTTTCTAAAATCTGATTATAGTGTTCGATAGGAGTGACAAATCGTATATTTTCTGATAGTACTTTATTTTTTGCAAGAGTGCTTTCAATTATTTCTTTTGATTTAGTATCATATACAATCAAGGCTAAAAAATTTTGATTTGTTTGATTCTTTAGGCTTTGTAAGGTGTATCTCATAAATATTGAAATACGCTGAGCTAGCCACTCCTTATCAGTATTACATATACTCGAGCTTATAATTATTTTTTTATTATTTTGTGACATTTTCTCACCTCTAATTTTGGATTACATTGAATTAATCAGATATTTAATTGATTATATAATGTGGATAGAGCATCTTGTTTTCATCTATCCATTTTTTCATTTCATTTATCATTTGGTAATAAGTCGGCACTCGATGAGAAAAATCAGTTCTTGTATTAATTAAACTTTTATTAACACGGATATCTTCACATTCATTTATTATCAAGTCTTTGCGACTAAAAATAAGGCTAAATAAGCTTAGTAACTCATATTTATTAATACTGGTATCTGATACTAAATGATATAATCCTGTCAAATCTGAAAAAATAGCACATTCTATAGCTTTAGCCAGTTCTATGGTAGTAACCCCAGTCCAGATAGCGTTCACATATCCGTTGATTTCTCCTTTATTTCTCATATACCAATTAAATAATCCTATTCCATCAGGATTCATATCAGGACCTATTATTGAAGTTCTGAATGTTATGTCCTTATTATTAATGATTTCTCCAACAGTTTTTGTTCTATCATAAAAGCTGTCTCCATCCCTAAAAGAATTTTCGGTGTAATTGCCATCCTTACCAGAAAATACACAATCGGTGCTTAAGTGAATAATTCTTGTATCTGAATTTTTATATTTATATTCTAGAAAATGAGGTAAATATCCATTTAAAAACGCTGCTTTGTCCATATACATTTCTGCATATTTGTTTAAGATGCCAATGCAATTTATTATGAAATCAACTTTAATTTTATTTAGATATTTATTTAATTCTTCTATATTCATGACGTCCATAATGATGCTTTTGTTATTCAATTTTCTAGTATGAGATAAATTGTATATTTCAAGTTTTGGATTCTTTTCCAAATATGTTGTAATTACATGTCCTGCCATACCTGTTGAACCAAGAACTAATATTCTTTTCATTTCAATTATCACCTCTATGAAATTTAAGGTTTAATATTATATAACAATGATTTTATTACTTATACCAAACAGTTCTATTAATATAATCAGCATAACTCATTATAATGCGTACCACTTTTTTGGAGACATTATCAGTATCATAATCAGTAACCACTTTAAAATTTCTGTTATTAGAATTGTGCTGCTTAGTAACTATATCAATTGACTGCAATACTCTTTCACATTTGAGTCCACTCATAATTAAAGTACCTTCATCCATGCCTTCTGGTCTTTCATGTGCTTGGCGAATCGTGATAGCAGGAAAATTTAAAATAGAAGCTTCCTCAGTTAATGAGCCGCTATCCGAAATAACACAAAAAGCTTTCATTTGTAGCTTGACATAATCAATGAAGCCAAGGGGTTTCATGAATTCAATTCTAGTATCAAGGTTTTTAGATGTTTTATTAAGCTTTTTTCTTGTCCTTGGATGTGTGGATACTATAATTCTTTTATTATATGTTTCTGCAATCTTATTTAAAGTATCAAGTAAATCTATAAAGTTAATTTCAGAGTCTACATTTTCTTCACGATGAGCACTTACAACAAAATATTTCATTTCTTCTAGCTTTAAGCTAGTAAGCACATCTGAATTGTTAATCTTCTCCATATGAAACTGAAATATTTCTTTCATGGTTGAACCGATTTTTATTATGGCTTCTGGCTTTATACCCTCGTTAATTAGATATCGGCGTGCATGCTCAGTCAAAGGCATATTGATATCACTTAAATGATCAACGATTACTCTGTTAAGTTCTTCAGGAACACGTTGATCAAAGCACCTGTTTCCAGCTTCCATATGAAATATTGGTATTTTCCTACGCTTTGCAGGTATTACTGATAGGCATGTATTTGTGTCCCCATATATTAATAGTGCATCTGGATTTTCTGTTGCCATTACTTTATCAGCTTTAATAATTACATCACCTATAGCTTCAGCAGTATTGGTGTTAGTAATATTAAGGAAATAATCTGGCTTTCTTATATTCATTTGTTGAAAAAAAATTTCGTTTAGTTCATAATCATAGTTTTGACCTGAATGTACAAGAGTGTGATTTGTACACCTGTCAAGTTCATATATGACACGACTAAGTTTGATTATTTCTGGACGAGTTCCAACGATAGTCATTACTTTTAACATATTATCAACACCTTATATAAAATAAGAATAAATTCATTTTTGTCTGTGATTGAGCTCTTCTTGAATAAAATCAAGCTCTAATAGCTTTTCTTTTACTTCTTCAATATCTAACCTTCTTGTATTATGAGAATTATAATCCTCTTGAGTAGATATCTTAGATTCACCCATGACAAAGTATTTGTTGTAGTTCAAATCCCTACTATCTGCTTTTATTCGGAAATATCTGCTTTCATCTTTTGCTTTTATCATTTCTTCTCTGGTTACCAGAGTTTCATACAGTTTTTCACCGTGACGTGTTCCAATTATTTTGATTTTAGCGTCCGAATTGAATAATTGTATTAGTGCAGATGCAAGATCTATTATTGTTGATGCAGGAGATTTTTGAACTAAAATGTCTCCCTGTTCAGCGGTTTTATAAGCATATAGAACTAAATCAACAGCTTCATTTAAGGACATTAAAAACCTAGTCATGTTAGGGTCTGTTACAGTAAGTGATTCACCATTTTTGATTTGCTCAACAAACAGAGGTATTACAGAACCTCTGGATGCCATTACATTTCCATAACGAGTACAGCATAATATTGTTTCACTTTCTGATAATGTTCTTGATTTTGAAACCATTATCTTTTCCATCATTGCTTTGGAGATTCCCATAGCGTTTATTGGATAGACTGCTTTATCAGTACTAAGTGCTATCACCTTTTTGACATTGTTTGCAATAGCAGCATTGAACACATTTTCAGCACCTAGAATATTTGTTTTGACTGCTTCTATTGGGTAAAATTCACATGAAGGGACTTGTTTTAATGCAGCAGCATGGAAAACATAATCAACTTCTTTCATTGCAAAATAAACACTTTTATAATCTCTTACATCTCCAACATAAAATTTTAATTTATCGTTGTTATACTTATGTCTCATGTCATCTTGTTTTTTCTCATCTCTACTGAAAATTCTGATCTCTTTTATATCTGTGTCGAGAAATCTATTTAATACTGCATTTCCGAAAGAACCAGTCCCTCCTGAAATGAGCAGAGTTTTATTTTTAAACATTGTTATACCTCCAGAACTTTTAATAATAGTTAAAAATTTAAAATTGATAAGATATTTTTTACTTTAATGAAATGTAAAAAATGAATTGATGTATTTGGGTTATGTAGAATTCAATTGTTTTTTACGTATACAAGTATATTTAAGTTCTGAGGATAATCATTAGTAGATTTACTATTTGTTCTAGAAATATTAACTTCTAGTCTGTTTCTAGTTTAATATATGCTGTATATCCTTTGTTGTTACAATACGGATATTTTCTAAAATAAGTCTCCTTTGGACTGAATAGAGTATTATTACTATTTTCATTTGGTGAGCAATACAGTTATGAAACCTTATGTCACTAATAGAAATAATCACGATTCAGATTATTCTTCGTATAATGAATTAGACAACTGGTTATTCAGTTATTTTGGTTCATTTATAAAAGAATACTGTAAAAAATGAAACATATTTATGAAAAGAGATTTTTTGTCTATATAATCAGAACTAATACAAAGGCAGGAAAATCAAAAATACTTTTCTTTAGGAACACAAATAAAGTATAAATAAAATGTTTACGAGGTGAAGTGGCTATGAAAAAAATAAAACTACTGTTTGTGGCTCATAATTTTAATTTCCTTGAGCATATAACTGCTTATTTTCAGAACTTAGATGAGTACGAAGTGAAGATAGACAAATGGCTATCGCATAATATACATGATGAGGAACAGAGCAAAGAGCTTTTAAAATGGGCGGATGTAATAATATGTGAGTGGGGGTTAGGGAATTCAGTATGGTATTCAAAGTACAAGAAAAAGAATCAGGTTTTAATAATCAGAATGCATAGGTTTGAAGTAAACAAGGTCTATCCAGAAAAAATAATTCTACAAAACGTTAATAAGATAATAGCTGTTTCACAATATTGGGTAGAAATGTTCAGAAAAAAAACAAAAGCAGATATAAGTAAGTTCATGATGATTCATAATCTGGTAGACACTAAAGCCTTAGACAAAGAAAAATTTGATGATTCAAAATATCATTTAGGGATACTAGGATATTGTCCTAAGCTTAAGCGAATAGACAGAGCACTAGATATATTTGAAGAACTTTGGGAACATGATAGAAGATATAAACTTTTTATTAAAGGTAAAGACTATATTGAATATCCTTGGATGAAAAATGACCAGAAAGAAGCTCAATATTTCGCAGCAATTAAAAATAGGATCGACAGCAGTGAATGGAAGAATTCGGTGGTATTTGAATCTTGGGGGACTGATGTTTCTAACTGGTATAGGAAAATAGGTTTTATCTTGTCAACTAGTGATATCGAAAGCTTTCATCTTGCTTCTGCTGAAGGAATGGCATCAGGAAGCATTCCAATTATACTGAATTGGGAAGCTGCTAAAGGAATATATCCTTCAAAGTATATTTTCGAAGAAACAAAGGATGCAGCTGACTTCATCAGAAAACTTACAGAAGAAGAAAGAAATGAGTATATGAAGCATGTGAAGGAATATGCTTTTCAAAAATTTGATAAGAACAAATTATTAATCCAATGGAAGTCTATTATTGATGAAGAATTAAAAACTGTAGAAAATGATTAAAGTTAGTAGATGTTATTAAAGAATAAAAGGAAGTGTATGACTATGGTAAGTAGTGAAGAAAGCAAAGGCTTTGATTATGAAGCTTATTGGAACGATAGACTTAATAAAAAATTTAATATTGAAGGAGTAGGATATCTGGGTTTAGGAAAAATTTATAATCGTTTTATGTATAGAATGAGATTTGAAATTTTAGATTATATTATTGAAAGATTAGATTTGAATATAAATAAAGCAGATATTCTTGAGTTAGGACCTGGAACAGGAATCTTTACTCGATATTTTCAAATGCATGATGCAAATAACTATACTGGTATTGATATAGCAGAAAAATCAGTAGTAGAGTTGAAAAAACAGTATGAAAAATATAGCTTCATCAAAGGAGATATTTGTGATGAAGCTTACTATAAAGGAAATAGCTATGATTTAGTTTTTGCTGCAGATGTTTTACTGCATATTACAGATGAAGAAAAATATAAATCTACTATTAGAAATTTTACTAGATGCTTGAAAGCAGAAGGATTTTGTATCTTATATGATCCAATCTCTATGATTAATACTAAAAGTGAATCTAATCATGTTACCATTAGAGATTTTAAATATGTTAAAAATACTTTGGCTGACAATGGTTTGGAGCTAGTACAGCAGATACCTGTATTTTTCTTTATGAATAATCCATTTGACAGCAAATTGCTTAAAGATAATTCTCCTAAAGTAGTAGAGCTTTTTAGTCTTATTAAATCTATATTTAAAAGTAAGGAGTTATCAGATGAAGCAAAGAAACTTTTTGGAGAGTATATATTTATAAGAGAGAAGCAGCTTTTATGTCAAAAAAAACTTGGTGTTTCAGAAAAACTACTAATTATCAAGAAAAATTCTAATTCAATATATGTTCCTCAAATAAATATGAGTGAGATTTGGGATATAAATAAGATGCAGGAGGAAGTCAATATAATAATGAATAAGATAGACAATAATTATGAGTTGAAAAGTAATCAAATAGTTAATGATTTAGTAGCTCTTATTCAAAATTTATAAGCTGCGTGTAATAGTTGACTAAAAGAAGAAAAGGTATGACTTTTAATAGTATATTATGAAAGTCATACTTTTGGTTTTGATTATATGATATTAAGAATTTACAATTTCAGTAAAGTCTTCGGTTTCTGAAATAATTAAGCATTGATTTAGTAGTTCTTGCTTTTGGATTAACCACATATGGTCATCCATACATTCATGACGGCGAGCAACGAAATTTTTCCTATCTGTTGCATATGTTCTGATACCATGTTTTTTGCAATCCTTACAAAATTTAATTCCTACGCTGTTTTCAATATTCTCATCAAATTTTACAATATCTAATACCTCTCTTCTAATTAACATAGTTGCATCAGCTATGACTGTTACATAGTGATTTTCTTTACGACCATCATTTCTTATTGCCAATATTTTACTGTCTTCAAAATAAATATATATTTTTGCTTTACCTACAATACCAGCATATTTGTTTTTAAAAGCCTTTATAGAGTCCTTTAAGTAATTTGGACCATAATAATCGTCATCATCAAATTTTGCTATAATTTCATACTTTGTATGCTCTATACCAAAATTCAAACATTCGGACAGGTTTTTTGATTCATCAAGCTGGAAAACTTTTACATAATTATATTGGCTGGCTTTTTTTTCCCATTCTTCTATATCTATACTGTTATTGTTTAAAACAATAATCAATTCCTTATTATCATAATTTTGTCTTTCATAATTCTCAAATACATTGTCTATATATTTTGGTTTTCTAGTTGCAGTAATTATTGAGACACTTGTTGGGTGGATATTTTTGTAAAGTTGAACTTTATCATCCATTTTTTTTCTCCTTTTTTTCTTAATTAGATCAGATAAAGATTTGTTTACAGGGTTAACTAATTTATTAGAATCTTGCTTAGAAACAGAGGTGTTATTTTTAACATTAGAATCTAGTGAATACTTTTTACATCTTACTATGGTTATTTTTTCTTCATACATAAGTTTAATAACCTCCTTAGGAAAATTTATAAGAGAAGGTAGTTTTAAATCAATCACAAAAAAGTAGATATAAGTTATACCCTTCTTATTACAATATATATTATTTAAATCATTTTTGTGATTTTTACTGCTAAATATAAATCACATATAGATAGATATGAAGCAAAAGTACACGTAGATTTATTACAATTAGTAACACTAAAGCTATGTATGCATATTTTATAGTAGTAGAATAGCCTAGATATGCATGTATAAATAGGTAAGAGTTCACTTATGCAAAATATTCAGCTTTTATTATGAATAGAGTTAATTGTAAGGGACTGTCAATACCTGATAGATAAAAATGGAGGAATAGTATGGAAAGATTAAAAATTTTAATAATAATAAAAAAGTTTGCTGAGAAGTATCCAAAGCATAAACATAAATATGATATGATTGAAGCTTTGGAAGAGTTTGCCGATATAGAGTATTGGAACGATGAAGGTGATATATGTGATATCTTAAAAAAAATTAGATTTAAACCTGATTTCATATTGCACTATGATTTCGCATGGGATTATACATGGGCTCCAAAAATAACAGGTTTAGAAAAGGTAGATATACCAAAAGGATGTTTTGTAAT
This sequence comes from Brassicibacter mesophilus, assembly GCF_050433385.1. Classification (NCBI taxonomy): domain Bacteria; kingdom Bacillati; phylum Bacillota; class Tissierellia; order Tissierellales; family Thermohalobacteraceae; genus Brassicibacter; species Brassicibacter mesophilus. Next base: position 73,343 of record NZ_JBNPXI010000021.1, on the reverse strand, counting down.
TGATATACATTGGATTGAAGAAGACAGAATAAGATACTTTGAAGATAATAAAATTGATTTGATTTTTTCTGTATCAAGAAAGCCTTTTTTGAAGGTATTTCCTCAGTATAAGAATGAGCTTAGATGGATACCGTTTTCAATAAATCCTAACATTATTAAGGATTGGAAGATAGATAAAACTATAGATTTTCTTTTAATGGGTCTTGTATATATTGAAGATTCAAAGTATCATCCTAAAAGCCGTACTTTTAAAGGACGTTATAAGTTTAGAGAAGCAGTTTTAAACAAAATGAAAAACGAAAAAGGGTTTGAATTCATCCCTCATCCTGGCCATCTAACACCTTCGTCTAAAAAACCTATAGTGAATGAAAAATACGCAATGAAATTAAATCAGTCAAAGATTTTTTTTACTTGTGGAGGGGAATTCGAATATGCTGTTGCAAAGTTCTTTGAAGCTCCGGGATGTAAAACATTATTATTAGCCCATCCAAACAAAGAAATATTAGATCTTGGGTTTGAGGATGGAGTAAATTTTGTTGCCTGTGATGAAGATGATTTTTATGAAAAAGCCATATATTATATTGAAAATGATGTAGAAAGAGAACGTATTACTAATAATGGATATGAATTTATTCATTCTAATCATACCAACAGTGTACGTGCGAAACAGTTTATAAACTATATTGAAGATTATTTACAAACAGACAGTAAAAAAAAGATACATTTTTAAATATATTGTAAGCTATAAAGTTAATACAGCGATAGTATGAGAAGCAAAACACTGAATCAAGTTAGGGTTAGAAAAGTCAGGCAGTTGATGTTTTTTTAGTTATAGGGAGGGAATAGAAATGCAAAAGCTAAAGTTTGCTTTATTAGGTTGTGGAAGAATAGTGAGTAAGCATATAGAAGCTTTAAAAAAGCTGAATGATGCTGAAATAGTAGCAGTATGTGATATCAAAGAAAACAGGGCTAAAGAGCATGGTGAGAAATTAGAAGTACCTTATTATACTGATTATAATGTAATGTTGAAAAATGAGGATATTGATGTTGTAAACGTATTGACTCCAAGTGGACTTCATGCGAAACATACTATCGATATTGTAAAGAAATATAAGAAGCATATTGTGTGTGAAAAACCAATGGCATTAAGATTGAAAGATGCAGATGAAATGATTAAAGTATGTGATGAAAATGGAGTAAGATTATTTATAGTCAAGCAAAATAGATATAATATTCCTATTCAAAAACTCAAGCAAGCTTTAGATGAAGGTAGATTTGGAAAAATGGTTATGGGAACTGTTAGGTTGCGTTGGGCAAGATATCAGGAATATTATGATATAGATGAATGGAGAGGAACATGGGAAATGGATGGAGGATGCTTAACTAATCAAGCATCACATCTTATTGATTTATTAGAGTGGTTTATAGGGCAACCTATTGAAGTATCAGCTATGACTTCTACAAGATTGGTAAATATCGAGGTTGAAGATACTGGTGTAGTAATTATTAGATTTGAAAATGGTGCACTTGGCATTATTGAAGCAACTACAGCAACGAGACCTACCGATATTGAAGGGTCTATCTCAATACTAGGGGAAAAAGGCATTGTAGAGATAGGTGGATTAGCAGCTAACAAGATAAAGATTTGGAGATTTGAAGAAGAACGACCAGAAAATGATGAAGTTTTAGAAAGCTATAATGAGAATCCGCCAAATATATATGGATTTGGACATATGAGATATCTTGAACATGTAGTTGATTGTATTAAAAATGGTAAAAAAGCTTTAGTTGATGGTCTAGAAGGAAGAAAATCTCTTGAATTAATAAATGCTATATATGAATCGTCAGAAACTGGAAATAAAGTTCGTTTAAGATTCCAACCTCAAATATGTAAGTTAGGTGAGAAGAATGAATAATTATAAAAGATATCCTAATGTGATAATAGGGTGTAATTGTGAAATAGGTGACTTTGTGATAATTGGGGAACCTCCTAGAGGCAAAAAAACTGGGGATTTGAAAACTGTAATTGGTGATAATGCTATTATAAGGTCAAATACGATAATATATTCTGGAAACACTATTGGTGATAACTTTCAATGCGGTCATAATGTAACGATTAGAGAAAATAATGCTATTGGTAATAATGTGAGCATAGGGACTAGCTCATGTATTGAACATCATATAGTCATAGAAGACAACGTAAGGATACACTCTCAAGCTTTTATTCCTGAATATTCAACCCTTAAGAATGATTGTTGGATTGGACCTAATGTAGTATTGACTAATGCAAGATATCCAAAATCAAAAAGTACAAAAGAAAATCTAAAAGGACCTACTATAGAATCGGGAGCAATAATTGGAGCAAACTCTACTATATTGCCAGGTATTAAAGTAGAGAATAATGCTATAATTGGTGCAGGCAGTGTTGTAACTCGCGATGTACCAGAAAAAATAGTAGTAGCTGGAAACCCTGCAAAGAAAATAAATGAAGTAAATAATATAATAGTTTATGAGGAGGAATAGTATTGAAAATTCCTTTTACGAGCTTATCAGATTGCTACAAAGATATTTATGATGAAATTATAACAAGAATACAGTATTTTATAAACACAACTAATTTTATTGGAGGAGAAGAAGTAGAGAGATTTGAACAGGAGTTTGCAATATATTGTAATATGAGACATGCAATTGCATGTAGTAACGGTACAGATGCTTTAATTTTAGCTTTACACTGTCTTGGAATTGGTCAAGGGGATACAGTTGTAACAGTTCCAAATACTTTTATTGCAACATCTGAAGCAATAACATCCGTTGGAGCAAATGTAGAATTTGTAGACATAGATGAGAAAACTTACACTATGGATCCAATCAGCTTGAGAGAATATCTTGTAAAGAATATAGTTAATAAGCGCATAAAGGCAGTGATACCTGTTCACATATATGGGCAAATGGCAGATATGAATGCAATTATGGATATTGCAGAAGAATATAATTTAAAGGTTATAGAAGATGCTGCTCAAGCACATGGAGCGAAAATTAATGGCAAAGGACCAGGTGAATATGGGGATATAGCCACTTTTTCTTTTTATCCGGGTAAAAATCTTGGAGCTTTTGGAGATGCAGGAGCAGTAGTTGCTAATGATACTAATATTGCAAAGAATATTAAAATGCTATCGAATCATGGCAGAATAGAGAAGTATAAGCATGAGATTGAAGGATATAATAGTAGAATGGATTCTATACAAGCAGCAATATTAAGAGTTAAGCTAAAGCATTTAGACAAATGGAATGATTTACGGATAAGAAATGCAAAACTATATAGTAAGTTCTTAGATGATTATAAAGTTATAAAACCTTTTTACAGGGATAATTCTAAACATGTGTATCACTTGTATGTATGCAGAATAAGCAATAGAGACTATGTAAGAGAAGAGCTAAAGAAAAAAGGAATTGTTACAGGAATACACTATCCTATTCCTCTACATTTACAGCCAGCTTATGCATATTTAGGCTACAAGAAAGGGGATTTTCCAGTAACTGAAAAAGTATGCAAGGAAATTATTAGTTTACCGATGTGGCCTGAACTAAAAGAATCTCAAATACAAGAAGTAAGCATTGAACTAAATAGTTTACTATGTTGACATTTATGATAAAACAAAAGTTTAAATAATAATATAAAGCAATTATTCTTTGATAAAGACATTAGAGTAATTATTTTATAATATAAAAAATCTCAGTACTTCTTCAATAAGTGCTGAGATTTTTTATATAGAAACATTTATCGATTCAATATTACAAAAACATCGTCCTACTAACAAAAAAAGTATTGAAATAATATTGTGTGTCAGTATTTGACTATTACCTAGGAAATAGTTTTATTCTTTAAATATTTATTTTATCACTTATTCAATAGTTATCCATATAATATATTAGCAAAATAGCTTTTACTAAAAAACAAAATAATAGAAGGAGGCTTATATGTGGGGAAGCTTCATTTGACTGAAACAGGAATCAGTGAACTTTTTATTATTGAGTGTTCAGTATTTTGTGACTATAGAGGTAGCTTTACTGAAGCATATAACAAAAGGGATTTCGATGAACTAGGTATTACTAAAGAATTTTTACAAGATAATAAAGTAGTTTCAAAAAGAGGAGTTCTAAGAGGACTACACTTTCAGCATAAACATCCACAAGCAAAGCTAGTGAGAGTTATCCAAGGAGAAGTATTTGATGTTGCTGTTGATTTAAGACATAGATCTGAAACTTTTGGTAAATGGTTTGGTATTAAATTATCTGAAGAGAATAACAAAATGCTTTATATACCTGAAGGATTTGCACATGGATATTTAGTATTATCGGAAAAAGCCATTTTCTATTATAAGTGCACAGATTATTATTATCCTGAAGATCAATTCGGATTAATATGGAATGACCCAGATATCAGAATAACTTGGCCATTTATTGATGACCAGATTATTCTGTCAGAGCAAGATAAAAATTGGGGTGGATTAAAAGAGTTAAAGTTAATTGTTTAATATATAAGTTAAGCTGAAAAAATTTTTAATATGGAGGATAAAAATATGGTATCAGAACATTTATTAAAGCAGCTTAACGAAAGAGAAAAGCAAGGAAATAAAATAAGAGTAGCTGTTGCAGGAACAGGTTTCATTGGAAGAGGGTTAATAAATCAGATAGGTATTATGAAAGGCATTAAGGTGTGTGCAGTTGCAAATAGATCTATTGACAAAGCATTGACTGTGATAAACAATATTAACTCTAAAGCAGAATATAAAATATGCAATAATAGTTTTGATATGCAGGTTGCTTTAAGAGATGGTGTTATAGGGGTAGCTTCTAATCCACTTTTACTTGCAGAGGCTGATGTTGATATTGTTGTAGATTGTACAGGTGATCCTGAACTTGGTGCAGCGTTAGGTCTTTCAGCTATTGGAAATAAAAAGCATTTCATTGCGAATCCAGAGATGGATGTTACAGTTGGACCAGTTTTAAATAAAATGGCTAAGAATGTTGGAGTAGTGTATAGCGGAGCAGAAGGAGATGAACCAGGAGTAATAATGAATCTATATAGGTATGTTAAAATGCTTGGACTAGATGTAATTGCTGTAGGGAAGTTTAAGAACTATTATGATAGTCATGCGACTCCAGTATCTGTTAAGCCATGGGCTGATAAAGCTGAACAAAATCCCTTAAAAATATGTTCATTTACAGATGGAAGTAAGATGAGTATTGAAATGGCGCTTGTAGCTAATGCTACAGGACTGCTACCTGATGTAAGGGGTATGCATTTACCTTATGGAACTTTGGATACAGTCACTAGAATACTAAGAAAAAAAGAAGAAGGAGGAATACTGTCGTCTTACGGAACTATAGAAATTGTACGAGGTGTAGAACCTAGTAGTGGAGTATATGTAGTGGCTACAACAACACATCCTCGTATTAAAAAGGATTTAGAATATTATAAAATGGGCAGCGGACCTAATTATTTATTCTACAGACCATATCATTTATGTTCGTTCGAAATGGCTATTGGAGTTGCAAGAGCAGTAATAGATAATGATTCTACTATAGCACCATTATCAAAACCAGTAGCGGATGTAGTAACTGTGGCAAAGAAAGATTTAAAAGCAGGAGAAATACTTGATGACATAGGTGGTTACACTTATTATGGTCTTATAGATGAAGCTAAAACTATTAAAGAAGAGAATATTTTGCCTATAGGATTAGCACCAGGTGCTCGACTGATAAAAAATATAAACAAAGGTACACCAATTACTTTAGATGATGTAGAGCTAGATAGAAGCTCAGTATTATGGAAACTAAGAAAACTATACAACGAAATGATATAAGCTGTTCAAGGAGGTGACATATGTGAAAGGTCTAGTACTTTGTGGAGGGTTAGGCACTAGGTTATGGCCTATAACACATTCATTGCCTAAACAATTGATTCCAATTGCTAATAAACCAGTTATATTTTATATAATTGACTCTTTAGCTGAGGCTGGCATCAATGAAATAGGCATTGTAGTAAGTAAAAATGAGCAAATATTTATAGATGCTCTTAATCAATATAAAAACTATGATGTAACGTTTGAATTCATAAGACAGGAGGCGCCATTAGGATTGGCAAATGCAGTATATACTGCTAAAGACTTTTTAGGTCAAGATGACTTTGTTATGGTTTTAGGAGATAACCTATATGAAGTGGATATTAAAAGCTTTATTGATGAATTTAATAAGGAGCCAATGAATTGTACAATTTTGCTTAAGGAAGTAGATGAACCAAAGAGATTTGGCGTAGCTAATATTGTAGATGGAATATTAGTGGATCTTATAGAAAAGCCTAAAAATCCTCCCTCAAATTTAGCGATTACAGGAGTATATATTTTTGATAAAAATATTTCTGATGCATGTATGAGTATTGATAAATCTTGGAGAAATGAATATGAGATAACTGATGCAATCAAGTGGCTTATAGATAATGGATATAAGGTAGAATTCGATATATTAGAAGGGTGGTGGAGAGATTTAGGGAAGCCAAAAGATATATTAGATGCTAATCACCATAAGCTAAACCACATTAGTACTGAAATGAATGGTATAATCGATGAAAAGAGTGAGTTGACAGGATCTATTATAGTAGGACAGAATTCTAAAATCTATAATAGCATAATAAGAGGTCCTGCTGTAATAGGAGATGATACGATTATAGAAAATAGTTATATAGGTCCTTACAGCTCAATTAGTAATAAGATAAGAATTATTAACTGTGAAATAGAAAATAGTATTATACTAGATGGAAGCTATATTTCTAATGTTATTAATGTAATAGATTCAAGTATTATAGAACGAAATTGTGTAATTATCAAAGAAGAATTACACAGAAAAGTTAATACTTTTGTCATTGGGAAAAATAGTAAGATAATCATTAATTAGTAGCTGGAGGTGATGAAGGTGAGCAAGGTATTAGTGACTGGTGGCGCAGGATATATTGGCTCAGTACTTGTTAGACTGCTGATTAATAAAGGATATAAAGTAAGAGTTTTAGATAGACTTTTTTTTGGTAAGGAGTCTCTTGTAGATATAGAAGATAAAATAGAATTAATTAAAGGAGACGTCAGAGATGTAAGAAAAGAAGTTTTTGATGGAATAGATACAGTAATGGATCTTGCCGCAATATCAAATGATCCATCAGGAGAGTTAGATAAGCAAAAAACATTAGATATAAATTATCTTGGCAGAACTAGAATAGCACATCTAGCAAAACTATCAGGTGTTAGAAGATATATATTAGCTAGTTCATGCAGTATCTATGGTTTCCAAGATGATGTTTTAACTGAAGAATCTAAAGTCAATCCTCTGACAACCTATGCTGAGGCAAACTATTTGGCTGAAAAGTCTACGCTTTCTTTAGCTGATGAAACATTTTGTGTAACTGCACTTAGACAATCAACTGTTTTTGGTTTTTCTAATAGAATGAGGTTTGATCTTGTAGTAAATGGTATGGTAGGAGCATATTATCAACTAGGGTATCTTGAGTTATTAAGAGATGGAAACCAGTGGAGGCCACATATTCATGTGAAAGATACAGGTAAAGCATTTATAGAAGTAATGGAAGCTGAAAAAGAAAAGGTGAATGGTGAGATATTTAATGTTGGTTCAAATGATTTAAATATTCAAATATTCGATCTTGGAGAGAGAATATGTAAAGGAATTAATAAGCCTTTTTATTATAAATGGCATGGAACTCCTGACAAAAGATCATACAGAGTGAATTTTGATAAGATAAAAAATGTACTTGGTTATGAAACAAAATATAGTATAGAAGAGGCAACAAGAGAAATATGGAACAAAATGGAACACAATTTAATTAACTGGGATGACCCAAAGACTAGAACTGTTAACTGGTATGATAAATTAATAAAAAGTAACAAGCAGTTAAAGGAAGTATCTAGGTTCGGAGATATTCTTTAATAAAAAAAAGCATTGCTTCTCGTCGTAATTTGACAGAAAAGCAATGTTTTTTATTTGAGTATATACGCATATATGGGTATATACATCAAACTTAATATAGTAGTTAAAGAAACTAATAATGAAACATAATCAGACTCATTGTTATAAGCTTTAGAAACTATAGCTATTTGAGCAATTATTGGCATAGCTGCTTCTAATACGAACACATTTTTCATTATATACGGGAAATTTAAAATGCTTACAACAATATAAACTATTACAGGAGTAATTAAGAACCTACCCAATATGATAATCAGTCCTTCTGAACTAAGTTTAAATTTGTTTATATTGGTATAGCTAATAGTTATTCCTATAAAAATCATAGATAGAGGTGTGGTTAGAGTTCCTAAATATCTTAGAGTATCATTTATAAAAGTTGGTAGAGAGATATTTGTCATAACAAATAATATTCCCACTAGAAATCCTATCAAAGGAGGAGAAAAAATCTTATGAAACGTACTGACATTAATTGTTTTGTTCATAGATTTAGAATTAGTTTTTTTTATATTGTATACTCCAATAGTCCAAAATAGAAAACTATTTGCAAAGTAGTATAGTAATACGAAGATGATACTTTCTTCTCCAAACAAAGCAATATTAACCGGTAAACCAATAAAAATAGTATTTGAAAAGGTAAACATGGCACAAAAAATCCCTAGCCTATTATTAGATAACTTAATAGATTTTCCTATTACCCAGCTAAGGAAATATGAAAGGGATACACAACAAAATGCAGCTAGTAGTCCTATTTTGTATTGGAGTAATGTCTGCTTTTGGAATCTCTGCATGACATTAACAATCATCAAAGATGGAAGCGATATGTTTATCACTATTTTAGATAATGCAGTTCCTATTATTTGATCAAACCAACCCTTCTTTGAAAAAATAAAACCAATAAATATTATTATTAATATGCTAAAAATGCTACCTACTGCATTTAACATCGTGACTCCTCCCATATTCCTAACTAAAATGATGAAACTATAGGTGTTTTTTTACAATTTCTAATAAATTTGTAGCTCTTTTTTCATAAGAAAAGTCACTTATAATCCTAGGGATAACGTTGTTTACTTTCTCTTTTACCTCTGTATAATTTGAATTAAGATGATCTATACATTTTTTGAATTCGTTCTTATTGCGATAATACAATATTTCATTAGGAAACAGATTGAAAAGCTCTTCACTGTAGTCTGAAATTATTGGAAGGCCACACGCCAATGCATCGAAAACTCTATTATTCACAAATCCATATTTTATCATATCTGGCCAGTGATTATTAAGGGTTGCTTTAGATTTTGAATATAGTTTTGAGAGCTTTTCGTTAGCAATATATTTGTCAACAATATATTTTTTATTAATCTGTTCCTCCCAACCTCTGCCCCAAATTTTTAGCGGTATTCCATACTCTATTGCCCATGAAACGCAATTTCTTTTTACTCCTCTTGTATTGCCTACAAATATTATGTCTTTTCTTTTCATATCATTATCTTTATCATTAATATAGAATTCTTAAGGATCAGTGCATAGTAAAAATGGATAAACTGGTTTACTAATTTTCTTTTTTAATACATCAGCATGCTTATTAGATGCTACAAGAATTATATCATAAGATTCGTATTCTTTGACACTTATATCTGCAGGATGCCCGTAGTTCCACATTATGTGAAGTTTAGTATTAGATCTGAGCTTATAGGGATATTTACCTCTTAAGATTAAAACTACATCTGATTTTTTGTTATTATTCCATTTACTATGATAATCAGTTTCAACTTTTTCCCCGAGTCTTATCAGATACTTTGATAGACTTCTTCCGATGTGATAATCTCCCCACATTTTTAGTCTATAATCTAAAGGTGAAGGGTTTTTAATTATCCATTTCATGAACTCTCCCCCTATCAGCATAATTTTTATAGTCTTCAATTTGTCCAATTATCTTACATGATTTTTGAAGAAAATCTTTATCTTTTATTTTCCAAGTATGATATTGTTTTGAGGATTTTCTGATATATACATGGTGAAATCTATTTGTAGAGTAAATTTTGATGCCTTTTTTTAAGCAATCATTACAAAACTGAGTATCCTCAGCAATAGATATATTTGCAAATTTGACTTTTTTAAAAATATTTTTTTTGAATATTAAACTAGAGCCATTTACAAAAGAATCATATTTATTTTCATGGTTAGGGTTTCTAATAGCTAACATTTTATTACTTTCAAAATATACTAAATGAGATCTTTTCCCTATAACATCTGCATCAGTAGTCTCAAAGACTTGCAATGAATCAGAAAGGTATTTAGGTCCATAATAATCATCATCGTCAAACTTTGCTAAAATATTGTATCTTGAGATTTTTACTGCGTAATTAAGACAGTTTCCTAAAGAGGTTTTTTCGTTAAGCTTAATAATCCTAACGTTTGAATGTTTTTCTGCTTTCTTTTCGTATTTTGATTTTTCTAAACTATTTTTGTTTAATATAAGGATTAGTTCTTTTTTTTGATGTTTTTGTCTAGAATAGTTCTCAAAGATATTGTTTACAAAAATGTCATTATTTGTAATTGTAATAATTGAAACACCCATGCTATTATTCATTTCAATATCAATCTCCTAAAATACATGATAAAAAAACAAATTACTATATTTTTGAATAAGGAATATAATCATTAGTCTTTCTTATGATTCTAAACTGTCTCATGAAGTTTGAGTTTTTAATTTTCCAAGTATGATGTTGGAGTGATTTGTGTCTAATATATATGAAATTTTTTCTAGTTGTTGAATATATTTTTATTTTATTTTTTTTACAATCTCTTAAAAAATGTTGATCAGCACCATGGGACATGTTTTTAAACTTAAACTTATTAAATACTTTTCTTTTAATCACTAGGGTAGGTCCGTGAATATATCCTGTATAACCATTCTCTACGCCATTTCTTCTTATGCCGATTTTCCTGCTATCTTCAAAATATGCATAGAATCTTGATTTTCCAACAACTCCAGCATTAAATTTTTCTATAGCGTAAACTGCTTCTGTTAAATAATAAGGTCCGTAGTAATCATCATCATCAAATTTAGCTATTAAATCACAGCTAGATTGGGCAGCACCAAAGTTTATACAATCAGATAAATCTTTCTTTTCATCAATATGAAATACTCTAACATTGTTATATTCGGCTGCTTTTTGTTTATATTTCTCTAAGTCAAGTTTATTGTCATTTAAAATAATAATTAACTCTTTTTTCTCATACTTCTGACGTTTATAATTTTCAAATATATTATTAACATATTTTTCCTTGTTTGTTGAAGCAATAACGGAAATACTAAGATTGTTAGAGACATTCATGTTAGTGTGAGGAATAATTTTCATATTTTTTTTAATTTTTCTATTTAATGGTTTGCTAGTTTTCTTTTTGCTGCGATTATTTTTCTTTATAACATTATTTTGCTTCTTTTTTGTTTTCTTTATTTTTTTCTGGATTGATTTATTAACCGGTTTATTCTTTGCTTGAGATTTTTTATTTGACATATCAAGCATCCTTTCAAAATATATTTTTAATGGAGCAATATTTTAATCTACAAAAACTCACTTAGTATTTGTTTTATTTTATTATTATTATTTATAATATTCTTGCTATTTGCTAGTCTAAAAGTAGAGGAATCATTTGTTGAATGCACATTACGTATATAGTTTGGTTTTTTTATTATTTCATGATTGAGTAGTTTGATTACATTCGGATGTCCTCCAGGAATAATATATCTCTTTCCTTTAATATAGTCATTGGAGTTATATATCAGAGTATAATAGTTAGGTGATTTATGAGGAAATCTTGCCAGACGTTTTTTAATGGAATCATATATATATCCATTTTGATTTATGATTGCTTCTGTAGTTATATCATGTTTATAGTCATGCATTTGCTGAATGAAAGATTTATGATACAAATCATCAGAGTCTAATCTTACTAAATACAAGTAGTCAAAACCTTGAATATTTTTAATGACCATATCTTCAAAGTTACTTTTTGGGATAAATTTTATGTTCTCAGGGAGTTTCGGGTATTTATTAAGAACATACTCGATAGTATCTTTTGATCTATCTTCATATTTTAATAATTCCAAGAAGTTCTGGTTTGTTTGAAGTTTAAGACTTTTTAGAGTATATTTCATGAATATGGCAATGCGTTTTTCAATCCACTTTTTTGAGAATCGTTTATTACTAAAACGTAGTGTGTTGAAGTCACTGTATATTATGATTTTCTTAGAGCCTGGAATATAAGTTTTTGGTTTTAAGGTATTATCCTTTCCTATAGACTTTAGTTTAGTTTTTTTCTTTTTCTGTTTACTGCTAGCAGATTTATTTCTCTTTTTAATAGTGGATTTATTTTTATTTTTTATAATCTTATTAACGGGTTTTTGTTTAAAAACTTTTTTATTACCCATTATTTCACCTCATTTATAAATTGGACTTATATAGTATCCTAATTCAATATATGAATTGTACAATATTTTGTGATAAACAGGTTATGATAGATTCTACTAATCTTTATAAAAAAATCACCTATATTTGAACGTTACATAAAATGTAATAGACAAATATGATAATGGTATAAGATAGTGGTTATATTCCGTTAAAGAGGGTGAAAAAATGAGAATTTGTGTTATCGGTGCAGGCTATGTAGGGCTTATTACATCATTAGCATTTGCAAAATTAAATAATAAAGTTATTTGTGTTGAAAAAGATATTGAAAAAGTCAACGCTCTAAAAAGAGGTGTTCCTACTATATATGAAGAAGGTTTAGATGGACTACTTAATGAATGTCTATCTTCAAATAATATAATATTTACAAATGATATATCACTAGGAGTGAAGACTTCAGATATTATATTTTTGGCAGTTGGAACACCTGAAAAGAACGATGGCAATGTAGATATGACTCAGGTTAACCAAGTAATAATTCAAATATCTAATTATATAGATAGTTATAAAATTATAGTCAATAAAAGTACTGTGCCAGTTGGAACCCAAAAAGATGTCAGCTGTCTTCTTTCTATGAAAGGAGTATCTCCTGAAAATTTTGATGTAGTTTCAAATCCTGAATTTTTAAGGGAAGGAAAAGCATTGCATGATTTCTTTAATGCCGATAGAGTAGTAATAGGTTGTGATTCAATAAAAGCAAGAAATATAATGAAAGAGCTTTATATGCCTTTTAATTCAGAAGTGATTTTTACAACTCCAGAAACTGCGGAGTTGATTAAATATGCATCTAACGCTTTTCTAGCTACCAAGATATCATTTATTAATGAAATAGCTAATCTGTGTGATAAAATTGGAGCTGATATAGAAACGATATCTTATGGAATGGGGCTAGATAGAAGAATATCACCTCTTTTTTTAAGAGCAGGAATTGGGTTTGGTGGCTCATGTTTCCCAAAGGATTCAAAGGCCTTAATAAAAATAGGTGAAAAATATGGTGTTGACTTCAAAATAATAAAAAGCACTTTAGAAGTCAATGAAGAGCAAAGACTTTTACCAGTAAAAATATTATTGGAACATTATAGTTCTTTAGATGATAAAACGATAACTATATTAGGATTATCATTTAAACCTGAAACAGATGATATAAGAGAGGCACCATCTATTTATATTATAAAGGAGTTATTAGGAAGAGGAGCTAAAATAAAAACTTATGATCCAATAGTATCAGATGAGGTAAAATCTAAATTTTCAAGTATAGAGTATTGTTATAATTCTTATGAAGCTAGTACAAATTCCGATTGTATCATAATTTGTACTGAATGGCCAGAATTTAATTCATTAGATTTCCTAAAAATAAAAGAATGCATGAGGTATCCAATAATAATTGATGGAAGAAATATGCTTGATTTAAAATCAATTAAAGAGCTTGGTTTTGAATATTATTCAGTAGGAAGAGATCAAAAAAACAAAGGCTGCTAGCATTGCTAAAAGCCTTTGTTTTTTTGATTATATATCAGCAAATTTTGTATAATCATCGACTCCACGACGTATAATTTTACACCATCTTAATAAATTTTTATCACTTATTTTCCATGTGTGATTATTAGATGATTCATCTCTTATATAAACATGATGAAATCTATTAATAGAATAGATTTTGAATCCGTTTTTTACACAATCCTTTGAAAACTGAGTATCTATTCCTCTTGGAATGTCAGCAAACCTTATTTTTTCAAATACTCTTTTTTTTATAAGTAAAGTAGGTCCATCCATATGGAACACATACCTGTTTTCATTATATGGAAAACGAATGGCCAGTATCTTGCTTTTTTTGAAGTATACAAAGGATGCTGCTTTACCTACAATATCAGCATCATACTGCTGAAATTCTTTAATCGAGTCAAGTAGATATTTAGGACCATAGTAATCATCGTCATCAAATTTTGCAATAATTTCATGATTTGATTGAGAAATGCCAAAATTCATACAGTTACCTAAAGTGATTTTTTCATCTACCTGAAATACCTTTACATTCCTATACATATCAGCTTTTTCCTGCCATCCAGAAAGCTTCATATTATTATTGTTAAGTACTATAATCATTTCCTTATTTTTATAAATTTGTCTACTATAGTTATCAAATATATTTTTTATGCAGCTTTGTCTCATAGTACAAACGATTATAGATACAAAAGGGAAATCAGTCTGCGCATTATCTTTATCTTCTTTGTTATTATAGGCGACTGCTGAAACTTTTTTGCGATTGCATATAGATTGATATATAGATTTATTTACAGGTTGATTAGGCATAATTTTAGCCTCCTTAAAAATACAGAAAAATAATAAAATTAGTATATTTTAATAATATGAAAAACAGATTGAATTGTGATAAAAAAGAAAAATATTAAAAATTCGAGTAAAAGTGTTTCGATTAAGATTTTTAGTAATGAGGATGTTTTTTAGAACCAAATACCATACCTTTCATATAATGTTATCAAAAGAAAGACAGTACCAGTAAGTATGTTAAACAAGCTATTAAGAAAGGACTTGGTGTATTCATGATGGATTTATTTCAAGGTATTATGGATAAAGACGAAAAAATCTCTGTAATAGGCTTAGGATATGTTGGAATTCCGTTGTTAATAAGTTTTGCAAAGAAAACTCAAGTTATAGGCTTTGATATTGATAATAGTAGAATTGAAAAATACAAGAATGGTATAGATGTAACAAAGGAGGTTGGAGATCAAGCCATCAAGGAAACTACAGCATATTTTACTTCAGATGAGAATATGCTTAAAGAGGCAAAATTTCATATTGTAGCTGTACCAACACCAATTAAATCAGATAATATACCTGATTTAGATTGTCTAGAAAAGGCGTGTAGAATACTTAGCAGGAATTTAACTAAAGACTCTATAGTAGTGTTTGAATCTACCGTTTATCCTGGTGTAACTGAAGATATATGCGTATCAATATTAGAAAGAGAGTCAGGATTGAGATGTGGAGACGATTTTAAGGTTGGATATTCACCGGAAAGGATAAACCCTGGAGATAAAGTAAATAAATTGGATACAATAACCAAGGTTGTTTCTGCAGTTGATAGTAAGGCTTTAGATATAATAGCAAAAACCTATGAATTGATTATTGAAGCTGGAGTATATAGAGCTGAAAGCATAAAAGTGGCTGAAGCTGCAAAGGTGATGGAAAATATACAAAGAGATGTAAATATAGCACTGATGAACGAACTATCAATTATTTTTAATACTCTTAATATTGATATGAAGCACGTTCTTAAAGCTGCCAAAACGAAATGGAATTTTGCATCATATGCTCCAGGGTTAGTTGGAGGACACTGCATAGGGGTTGATCCGTATTATCTTATTTATATAGCTGAACAGGTTGGATGTAATCCAGAGATCATAAGTACAGGAAGAAGAATAAATAACTTCATGAGTAAATATGTAGTAGAAAATACAATAAAAAGGCTTATAGAAGCTAATAAAGATATAAAAGGATCTAAGGTAGGTGTTTTTGGATTTTCCTTTAAAGAGAATTGCAGTGATATTAGAAACACGAAAGTATTAGAAATAATAAAATTACTAGAACAAGTTGGAATAACTGTCATTGTAGTTGATCCAATAGTAGATAAGAACGAAGTTTTGAGTAAACATAATATTAAACTTAGGAGCAAAGAAGATATTAAAGATATGGATGCAATAATATTTGCAGTATCCCATGACATGTTCAAAGAATTAAGGCTAGAAGATATGGTTAAGATGTATTCAGGTAATACACCGGTATTAATAGATATAAAGGGAATTTTTAGCAAGAGCGATGCAATAAAACTTGGCTATTTATATTGGAGATTTTAATATGAAAGAACTATATAATACAGCTGTAAATACTAAAGATTATTCTCTCAAGAAGCCTTTAAATAAATCTTTAGAAGAATTGATTAAAAAGAATATTAGGAAAAATACAAGAAGAATGAAGAAGAAAATGAAACATAGAAAAGAAGAAATAAATATCTCAGGAGTATCAGTTATTTCTATAGTAGATAATCATAATTATTTAGAGGAGATAATAGAAAACTATAATAGACAAAACTATATGAATAGAGAGCTGATTGTAATATTAAGGTATGATGATGCTAATATTGAAGCACTAGTGTTAAAAAATTATCTACAGAATGATGTAATTTTTATCAATTCTAGTAAAAATAAAAAAGTATCTGAATGTTTAATCGATGCAACTGCTCAATCTAAGTACAATATAATAGCTATATTTGATAAAAATGCTTTCTATGGCTCAAATTATCTTTCAGAGTTGGTAAATTTGTGTAGAGCTAAAGATGTATCTGTGATAGGTAAAACTAAATATTATGTTAATTTAAAAAGCAGTGGAGTATTAGCTGTTTCAAAAAAAGGAATAGAAAATAATTATGTTGATTATGTGTATGGTCCTACTTTAAGTTTTAGAAAAGAAGTGATAGGTGAAGTAAAATTTGTAGAATCAGAGTTAGGCATTGAAAAACAGTTTTGTATTGATTGCTCAAATAAAGGCTTCAAGATATATTCATCTGACAGAAATAGTTTTGTTTTTATTAAGATAAAGGAATGTGAGCAATTAGTAGATGATGAGTTTTTACAAAATTTCACTATAATTGCTAGAGACAGTGACTATACTGGGATATGACCTATTTAAATATTTCAGCTATTACAATACTGACAAACTAGAGGGGGCGCAATATCAGATTTGAAAATATTAATTTTAATAAAGAGATTTGCAGATAAATGGCCGAAACACAAACATAAATTCGATATGATTACAGCTATTGAGAAATATGCGAATGTATACTATTGGCATGAAGATGGAGATATACGACAGATTATTTATGACTTGGGATTTAAGCCAGATTTTATACTACATTATGATATCGAATGGAATTATGTTTACTCTCCTAAAATAGAAGGATTAGATGGAATTAATATTCCTAAAGGATGTTTTGTACTTGATTTACATTACTCAAAAAAAACAAGAAAAAAATATTTTGAAGATAATAAGGTAGACCTTATTTTTTCTGCATGTAAAAATCCTTTTCTTGAAATATTTCCTGAATACAGTCAAAAATTTAGGTGGATACCTTTTTCTGTAAATGAAGATATAATCAAAGATTGGAACCTAGAAAAAGATATAGATTTTCTGCTCATGGGGCAATTGTTTTATAAGGATAAAAAAAATCCTCCTAAAAGATTGCCTCCTAAGGGTAGATATAAATTTAGAGAGGAAGTATTGAGGAAAATGAAGGATAGAAAAGATTTTGTTTTCTTTCCACATCCTGGACACTATGTAATACCGTCAAATGATATTATTGTAAATGAAAAATATGCTAAGACAATAAATCGTTCAAAAATTTTTTTTACTTGTGGAGGCAGTTTTCTATATGCTGTAGCTAAATATTTTGAAGTTCCAGGATGTAGGTCATTATTATTTGCTAAGCCGAATAAAGATGTTTATGAATTAGGATTTAGTGATGGTACCAATTTTGTAAAATGTAATGAACTTGATTTTTATGACAAAGCAATGTACTATATCAGAAATGATAAAGAACGAGAAAGAATTACGAAAAATGGATATGATTTTATTCATGCTTCTCATACCAATACTGTTAGAGCAAAGCAGATTGTTGATTATATTTATGAATTTATTTAGAAGTTTTGATTTTGAGAAATTGAACTCATAAGACTATGAGATGAGTTTCGCTCATAGTCTTAAATTATTTTATTGGAAGTAGATCTATTGACTATGTTCACATAACTATTGTCATTTTTTATTTTGCATAGTAATTTACAGCGATTAATAAATCGTTCATCTTCAATTTTCCATGTGTGATTTTCTTTACTTTCCTGTCTATAATATAGAAAATCATATCTATCTGAGGAATATAATTTGAAATTAACTGATAGACAGTCCTGTAAAAAATGTTTATCTTCACCTAGATTTAATTTACGAAACTTAACTTTTGCAAAAACTTTTTTATTAAAAATAAGAGTAGGTCCAGCTAGAAAATTCACATAACTGTTTTCTTTACCATTTCTACTAATAGCAAGTTGATCACTTTGCTTAAAATAAATAAAGTAAGTAGCTTTTCCGATTACATCTGCTTTTGTAGTATCAAATAATCTAATTGAATTTAGTAGATACTCTGGTCCGTAATAGTCATCATCATCAAATTTTGCAACTATATAATATTTTGATTGCTCAACAGCATAGTTTAAACACTCTCCGAGAGTATAGGCTTCATCAATCTGAAAAATTTTTATGGTTTCATATTTCTCAGTTTCCATAGTCCAGTTATTTAAATCAATAGTATTATTATTAATTACAACTATTAGTTCTTTATTACTGTATTTTTGTCTTGTATAATTGTTAATAATTGTGTTTAAAGAATTAAGTTTACAAGTACAAGTTATTATAGAAACACCTTTAAGGACTGATTTATTATTAATATATTTTATATTATTTACTGTTTTAGGCTTTCTCTTAAGTAATTGGGTTATATCTTTATTTACCGGATTAGCAATTCTTTTATACATACTTGTGATGTTACCTCCTAAATTCTACTATTGAAAATTATTAATGTTTTATAATATAGCTCATAAAATCATTTGTTTTTGCAATAAAAATGCAGCATTTTATAAATTCTTCATCACTTAATTTATAGGTATGATGGGCAGTGGCGTCTGATCTTATAACTACATGGTTGTATTTTGATGAAGAAAATATATTTATCTTATTTTTTAAACAATCTTTACAAAATTGCACATCCTCTCCTAGGGTTAAATCTGCAAATTTTATTTTATTATAAATTTCTTTTTTAAAAATAAGAGTTGAACCATTTACGAAATTAACCATCTTGTTTTCGTTTTGGGGCATACGCAGAGCTAATGTTTTACTTTTTTTGAAATAAACAAAATATGCAGCTTTACCCACTACCTTAACATTGCGTTTTTTAAATTCTTTTACTGAATCACTTAGATATTTATTAGCATAATAATCATCATCATCAAATTTAGCAATGATATTATATTTTGATTTTTCTATACCAAAGTTAAGACATTTGCCCAGCGATTTTTTTTCATCTAATTGGAATATGGATACATTACTAAGATTTTTAAAACTATCTCTATATTTATTGATATCACATTTATTATTATTAAGAATAATTATTAGCTCTTTTTTTATGTTTGTTTGTCTTGAATAATTATCGAAGATATTATCTATATTGCTTGGCCGATTTGTAACTGTAATTATAGAAACATCATGAGAGAGTGATCTATTTTTAAGAGATGTCTTTTTATGAACAGATTTATTAATAGATTTGTTAATAGGATTAATGTTCTTTTTTAATTTAAGTTTTGTTAGTATTTGATTATTTGATGCCATAAATTTCCTCCTTTTAAAATATCTTTATTTCATGACGAATTCAGTATAGTCATTTATATTAGATTTTATTTGAATACATTCTTTTAGTAATTTTTCTTCGGTTATTTTCCAAGAGTGTTTATCTGTAGAGTCATGTCTATGAAATACGTAATTATATTTATCAGTTGAATATATTTTGAATCCACTTTTTATGCATTTCTTTTGGAATTCAAAGTCAGCACCTGTTTTCATGATTGGAAATTCCACTTTGCTTAATAATCTTCGCTTTATAATCATACTAGAGTCTAGAACAAAATCTACATAGCAATTTTCTTGATAGGGAAAACGGAGTGCCAGTAATTTACTCTTTTCAAAATATACAAATGCAGTTTTTTTACCTATAATATCGGCATCCTTATAATTAAAATAATTCATGCCATTTTTTATAAAATTTGGAGCATAAAAGTCATCATCATCAAAGTGACATATAAAATCGTAAGAACATTTTTTAAATGCAAAAATCTTGCATTCTGAAAAGCACAAGTTCTCATCCAATTGAAAAATCTTCACATTCTTATAATGCTTTGACTCAATTATCCATTCATCTATATTTATTGAATTATTATTAATCACAATAATAAATTTCTTATTTTTATAATTTTGCCATTTATAATTATTGAATACTCTATTCATATGACTTTTCCGATTAGTTACAGTAATAATTGATACATACGGTTGAATTGTTTTCTTTTTTATTTCTTTTATTTTCTTTATTTTGGGGATAGTTTTATTGACTGGATTCTTAATTTTAATTACTTGTTGACTTGAATTATAGTACGTAGCTTTCTTTGTTTTATAGTTTTTATTCATAATATTACCACCCTTATTATCATTTCTAGAAGAATTAAGTCTTATTGTATTTATATGAAAAGCTGAGAAATAAGTGCATATATATTTAGTAATATAAAAAATATTGGAGGTTGGAATATGTATAACTCAAGTTTAAAGTTTGACGAAGATTCTAAATTTTTAATAACAGGTGGAGGGGGCTTTATTGGTTCGAATATAGTAGAGAAAATTTTAAAGCTTGGTTATAAAGTAAGAATTCTAGACAATTTTTCTACTGGATATAAAAAAAACTTAGAAGAGTCTATGCAGAATGAGAAATTTGAACTTATTGAGGGTGATATTAGAAACATAAGTGATTGCTATAAAGCATGTGAAGGTATAGATTATATTTTGCATAATGCAGCTTTAGGTTCAGTTCCTAGATCAATTGTAGACCCTAAAACTACTAATGAGGTAAATATTACTGGAACACTGAATATGCTCCTTGCGGCAAAAGAGAGTAAAGTAAAAAGGTTTGTTTTTGCTTCTTCATCTTCTGTTTATGGTGATAATTACTGCTTGCCAAAAGTTGAGGATAATGTTGGTAAACCTTTATCACCTTACTCTATTACAAAGATTACGAATGAAATGTATGGAGATATATTTTATAACCAATACAAACTTCCGACTATAGGACTGAGGTACTTTAATGTTTATGGAAAAAATCAAGATCCAGATTCACAATATGCAGCTGTTATTCCTATTTTTATTAGCAGGTTAATGAGGAAAGAGAGTCCAATTATTTATGGTGATGGTATGCAATCCAGAGATTTTACCTATGTTGAAGATGTAGTAAATGCAAATATCAGAGCATGTCTTGCAGGTGAAAATGCTTACGGCAAGGTATTCAATATTGCATATGGACATAGTATAAACTTAAATGATTTATTTAGTAAAATTTCTAATTTATTGAAAATACATATAAAACCTATCTATAAGAATGAAAGAGAAGGGGACATTAGACAGAGTTTAGCTAGCATAGATAAAGCTAAAAAGATTCTATATTATGAACCATTCTTTAATCTTGACTCTGGACTTAAAAGAACAATTGAATGGTATAATAAAATTTCTGACTAATTAACAAACAGCCTAGATTGATAAAGTATCAAAATCTATGCTGTTTTTATTTTTTATAACTATCAGCAGGTGTCTTATAGTCATTTGTAATTCCAACAACTTTGCAAAGTTTCATATAAAATTCATCACTTATTTTCCATGCATGCTTGTCAGTTAAGCTATGTCTTATATACACATAATTATATCTATCTGTAGAATACATTCTGATTCCATTTTTTGCACAATCTTTACAAAATTGAATATCCTCTCCTAATGATTTATCAGCAAATTTAATAATATTGGATATCTCTTTTTTGAATAATAATGTTGGACCTTCGAGTCTATAGACATAACGATTATCTCTTTTAGGGCTCCGTATAGCTAAAGTTTTATTTGCTTCAAAATAAACGAAAGTGGTAGCCTTACCGATTACATCCGCATATTTAAAAGATTTAACTGATTCTGAGAGATAATTTGAACTATAGTAATCATCATCATCAAATTTAGCTATGATCTCATAAATTGCTTTGCTTACCCCGAAATTTAGGCAAAATCCCAATGATTTATTCTCATCTATTTGAAATACTCTGATTGGATAGTTATATTCATTTGCTTTAGCAAGCCAATTTTTTAACCTCATTTTATTATCATTTAGTATAATAATGAGTTCTTTTTTTTCATATTTTTGATTAATAAAGTTATCAAATACGTTATTCAAATAACCTGGTCTATTTGTACAAACAACAACAGATATTCCTAATTTTTTATTATTTATATTTCTTTCAAAACTATTTGGATTAGATTTCGTTTTTTCTCGAGTTTTATGAGAAATTGATTTTTTTATTGATTTATTTATTGGATTCGTCGGTTTTTTTATCGTTGAAGTCAAGAAATAACCTCCTCAAGGGTATATATTTATATATTGATATCTAATATTCTGTAACATGTTCTTATGTAGATTAATATATTAAATATAGAATATAAAAAAGGAAGTGTATATTATGCATAGCAAGCTTATCAACAATAAGGAGTACTATATTGTTGTATTTAATTCAAAGAATTATGCTATTCAGCTATTCTATAAGCTTGAAAAAAAAGGGTATAGTAAATTTCAACTTGTTTCTACTCCTTGTCAACTAAAAGGTGGATGCAGCTATTCCATCAAGTTTAATAATATTAGTGATATTAATTATTTAGAAAAAGAATCTTCTGACTTTATAGGAAGTATAAATAATATATATCATGTTGAAAGAAAAGAAGGAAAAAAGCATTATAAGGTTGTTAAATATCCTTTTTAAATACGCTTAATATTTTCTTTAAAATACTTGGACTGGATTCAGTATTGATAATATCCTTTATTTGATTAATTTGAGAATCAATATTATTAATCATAGTTACTCTAGAAGAATTCACTTCATCTACAGACTCAATGAGATCTTTTAGAGTTTTATTTTCATTCCGACACTGTACTAATATGTTCTCTATACTCAACAATTTATCTGATATGTCTTTATATAAACCTTTATAATATTTGATTTCTTTATCTAGACAGAGGGAGTTATCATATATCATTTTTTCTATTTTTGTTTTTATTGCATTGATTTCTTTTTCCTTAGACAATATTGAATCAAGGCTCACTTTACTATTTGAAACAAACTCTTTTATGCTCTCACAATTAAATTCGTCTAAGTTCTTTAGAATAGTTGCTTTTTCTTCTTGATTAGCTTCTGGATTTTCTTCTTCAGAGATTTGGTCAATTTCAGACATTTCAACATATTGTCCAGAAACATCAATATTGTTACTATAGTTATAAGCTATATCGTTATCCTTACTGTTGATATCTTCACTAATGTTACTGATATTTAAAAAGTTTTGATCTCCTTCATAAATATCGTTTGGTAGTTGAATAATTGGATTGTTTACATAAATATATAAATCGTTTATTTTAGTTTTACTTGTCTCTAAAATATAATTTGAAGAATATTTTACTAACTGGAAGGAGTCTACTGTATCAAATGTTTCTGAAGTATCGAGTGTCCAAGTAAAACCATCATCACTTGAAACAATTGACTTAATCGTGCTTTGAGATGCAAACATTATTTTTATTTTACCTAACCTTTCAAAAATAATAGGATTAGTGATATTAATATCATAAATAGGCAAATGCTCACTTTTCCATTTGAACTTATAATTTCCAATAGAAGGAAGGTGTTTATAAGTTAATGTTTGATTACTATTATTCAAAACAAGCCATACAATGTGAACGTTATCCTTAGTATCTATAAAAATATAAGGAGAGTCACTGTCTTTATGTTGTTCTGATATTTGCTGAGGAGATGGATTCCACTTCTTTAATAGTGAGTTATAAAATGTATAATATATTTCATCATTTAGAGATTTAGATTTTGCTTTGTAAATCATATGAACGTTATCAAATTTATCAAAATCTATATGGAAGAATGGTGGGAATTTACCAATATTCATGCTTATGACGTTATACTTTTTCCAGTTGTTTTTATTGCCAATGATATGTTGAATTGTCCAGACAGACGGATTAATCATATTAGAATAAGAAAAGAAAATATGTATACTATTGTTAGAAATTTTCAAAGATAGATGCTTATACTTGTTTGATTTTATATCAAATTTTGTAAGAATGCTTTCAGACCATCTACTTTTTGAATATAAGTAGTATACTAATTTTCCCTCACTTGTTATACATAATAAGTGTATTTTATCATTCTTATCAATTTCAGTTGAAAAGTCAAGTATTTTATCTTCATTTAAAGTAGACGAATAAATAAGATCATTTTCTATACTATATTTGTTATATTTGATTTTATTTTCTTCATCTAAATAAAAACAGTATGTTTCACCGCTTGTATTTTTAATTACTACATTTTCTTTCCAATAACTAATCATTTATCAATCACCTCAAAAAAATATTTTAAAAAACAATCACCAAACTTCCTTTACTTCATAATATGAAAGTAAAGATGATTTTATTAAATTATTATCAGTAAAAAGGAGTGAAAATTTATGGTTAACGGCTTTGATCCTAGTCCTGGAGATCCTTTTATTACAGAAGACCTAAATTATATAACAGAAACGGTTTGCATTATTACAGACAAAGTATATGCACATTGTCAACAAAGGGAATGTTTTCCAAAAATTGAAGTAGATATAGATGGCAAAACATTTTCAACTATAAAATTTAGACCTGGATTTATTGTTGACAATACGTTAGTTGTTTCAGACATACAGAATAGGCCTAATTTTAAAAGGGTTAGATTTACATTAAGAATACCTTTTGAAGTAATAACAACAGATGGAAGCATGATAAATGGATTTTTGCCAGACATATGCAAAGACATAATTCTATTCATACCAGATGCAAGAGATGAATTTGATTTCAGAATAGTAGTAGAGACTTCTTCAAAGGTACTCGGACAGCCAACTCAAAGTGGAGGAACATTATCATTTGCAGTAGGAGTATTTGTAATAGTGAAGGTTGTAGGAAGAGTTCAGTTACTTATTCCAGCCTTCGGATTCTGTCCTGAGCCACCAGAGTGTGAAGAATTTAGTCCAGATGGAGACATATGTGAAAGATTTGATTATGAACCATTCCCAGATTTCTTTCCACCACAATTTGAAGATTTATATCCAGACGCATAGAAAAAGAGGAGCGATTAGCTCCTCTTTCATCATTTTTCTATAAAAACTTCAGTATAATAGTTTCCTGCAATATCTATCCCAACATATGTAAATTTTGGATTCAAAATGTATTTATATGATTATAAGAATTTATAAGGTCTTTATGTACTTTATGAAAAATAGGTACAAGCTAAGAGTTCGACAAAATTGCACATATACTTTTATGTAATTTATGAATTGTTTTTTAAGAAAAAATAAAATAATTGAATGTTGACAAAAATAGTAGGGTATAATATACTTAGAACAGAATACCAAGTGCTACACTTGGGATTGTAGAGAGGTGATGTTATGAAGCTATCAACGAAAGGGAGATATGGACTTAAAGCTATGTTCGAGCTTGCATTACATTACGGTGAAGGTCCAGTTCCTTTAAAAAACATAGCTGAAAGTCAAGGTATATCTGACCATTATTTAGAACAATTGATTGCTGTACTTAAAAAAAATGGGCTTGTGACAAGTGTAAGAGGTGCACAAGGAGGATACTTGCTTACTAATACGCCAGATAAGATAACTGTTGGTGAAGTTATTAGGACATTAGAGGGAGATATTTCTCCTTCAGATTGTATAACAGATAATCAAGCTATAAAATGTGAAAGAAAAGAATCATGTGTTACTAAAATGGTATGGATTAAAATTAGAGATAGTATAAACGATGTAATTGATTCAATAACACTTCAGGATATGGTTGAGGATCATATAAAAATAAATGAAGATAAAGGTTATATGTACTATATATAAAAAACTTTTCAATTTTTAATACTTTCATGTTATTTTTAGGAGGAGAAAAAATGACAAAATTAGTTTATATGGATAATGCAGCTACTACTCCAGTAAAAGAAGAGGTTCTTAATGCAATGATTCCATATTTTACTCAAAAATATGGTAATGCATCTAGTATTTACAAATTAGGAAGAGAAGCTAAAGCTGCTTTAGATGAATCTAGAGAGAAAATAGCTAAAGTACTTAACGCAAAATCAAAGGAAATATTTTTTACAAGTGGAGGCTCAGAAGCAGATAACTGGGCTATTAAAGGAATTGCTTTTGCAAACAAGGATAAAGGGAACCACATAATTACAACTAAAATTGAACATCATGCAGTTTTGCACACTTGTGAATATTTACAAAAAAATGGTTTTGATATTACTTATCTAGATGTTGACGAATATGGTGTTATTGATTTAGAACAGTTGAAAAACAGCATAACAGATAAAACAATATTAATATCAATTATGTTTGCTAACAATGAAATTGGGACTATTCAGCCAATAAAAGAAATTGGACAAATTGCACGTGAGAAAAAGGTGTACTTTCATACAGATGCAGTTCAAGCCATTGGAAATGTTGAGATAGATGTTGATGAGTTAAATATTGACTTATTATCGTTATCAGCTCATAAGTTGTATGGACCTAAAGGGGTAGGAGCTTTGTATGTAAGACAAGGTGTAAAAATTCATCAATATATGCATGGAGGAGCTCAAGAGAAAAACCGAAGAGCTGGAACAGAAAATATTGCTGGTATAGTTGGATTAGCTACTGCAATAGAATTAGCTCATAGAAATATCGAAGAGCATAATGAGACATTGACTAAATTAAGAAACAAACTAATTAATGATATTCTAAAAAATATTAAATATGCAAGACTAAATGGACATCCTGAGCGAAGATTACCTGGTAATGTTAATATTTCTTTTGAGTTCATTGAAGGAGAAGCTTTATTATTAAGTTTAGACATGGTTGGAATCGAAGGTTCAAGTGGTTCAGCATGTACTTCAGGTTCTTTAGATCCTTCTCATGTACTTCTTGCTATAGGTTTGCCACATGAGATTGCTCATGGGTCTCTAAGACTTACATTAGGAGATTTTAATAAAGAAGAAGAAATAGACTATGTAGTTGAGAATTTAGTTAAGATAGTTGAAAGACTAAGACAAATGTCACCATTATATGAAAACGTAAGGGGGTAACAATAATGTATTCAGAAAAAGTTATGGATCATTTTACAAATCCAAGAAATGTTGGAGAAATAGAAAATGCAGATGGTGTTGGTCAAGTAGGCAATGCTAAATGTGGAGATATAATGAAAATATATTTAAAGATTGAAGAAGATGTTATAGTGGATGTGAAATTTAAAACTTTTGGATGTGGTTCTGCAATAGCATCTTCAAGTATGGCTACTGAAATGGTAAAGGGAAAAACAATTCAAGAAGCTATGGATCTTACAAATAAAGCTGTTGCTGAGGCTTTAGATGGCCTCCCACCAGTTAAAATGCATTGCTCAGTCCTAGCTGAGCAAGCAATTAAATCAGCTTTACAAGATTATTCTAAGAAAAATAATGTAAAAATAGATGGATTAGAAGATTTTAACCCAGACGAAGATGTACATGACCATGGAGAAGAAATATAAAGCTACTGTTTTTACAGTAGCTTTATTTGATATTTTAAAAATTTATGATTTATGTTAAATTATATGTAATTGAGTAAAAGAGGTGAAAAAATGGACAAAAGAAAAGTTGTCATCGGGATGAGCGGTGGAGTAGATAGCTCAGTTGCTGCGTATCTATTAAAGAAACAAGGTTATGATGTGATTGGAGTAACTATGCAGATTTGGCAGGATAAAGCCATAGATGCAGTTGAAAAGGAAGGCGGCTGTTGCTCGCTTTCTGCTGTTGAAGATGCAAGAATGGTAGCTAATAAATTAAATATACCTTTTTATGTAATGAATTTTAAAGAGATTTTTAAAGAAAAAGTAATTGATTATTTTATAGACGAATATGGTCGTGGGAGAACACCTAACCCATGTATCGCATGCAATAGACACGTGAAGTTTGAAGAACTGATGAGAAGAGCCTTTTCACTAGATGCATATTATGTATCAACTGGACACTATGCCAAAGTTTCATATGATGAAGAAAAAAATAGATTTTTACTAAGAAAGTCGGATGCTGTTGAAAAGGATCAGACATATGCTTTGTATAACTTGACTCAAGAACAGTTAAAACACACATTGATGCCTCTTGGCGATTTCAATAACAAGGATGAAGTAAGAAGTATAGCACGTGATCTAGGATTAATAGTTGCTGAAAAGCCTGATAGCCAAGAAATATGTTTTGTTCAGGATGATGATTATGGAAAGTTCATCAAAGAAAATGCTGGCTATGATATTAAGCCTGGGAATTTTGTTGATACAAAAGGAAACATTCTTGGAAAACACAAGGGTATCACAAATTATACTATCGGACAAAGAAAAGGTTTAGGACTCGCCGTTGGAAAGCCTGTTTATGTAGTAGATATAGATGTTAAAACTAATAAAGTTATTATTGGAGATGCACAGGATGTTTTTGGAACTGAATTAATTGTCGATGATGTCAACTTCATATCTATTAATACCTTGAGCAACCCAATGAGAGTAAAGGCAAAAATAAGATATGCTGCAAAAGAGACTAATGCAACATTATTTCCAGTCAAGGAAGACATGATAAAAGTTATTTTTGATGAACCTGTAAGAGCCATAACACCAGGACAAGCAGCAGTTTTTTATGATGGAGATGTTTTAGTTGGTGGAGGAACTATTCTAAAAAAAATCAAATAATAGGTCGCGAATGTGGAATAATATATATAAAGAAAATAAAGAGAGGTTGTAGTAGTGAGAAAAGAAAGTGACCTTATAGGACTTCCTATTTTAAGTAAAAAAGATGGTAATAAAATAGCTTCCATAAAGGACGTAATATATTCTAAAAAAAAATTTAGAGTATTGGCCTTTCTGGTTAGTGAGGGAGGACTTTTTAGAGAAGCCAAAGTAATTAAATTTAGTGATGTTGAGTCTATTGGAAAAGATGCGGTTATTGTGGTTAATGATAGAGTAATTGAAAAAGCTAAAGTTATACCTGAATTAGATGAAATCATAAATAACCAAAAAAAATTATCTGATGAAGAAGTTCTTACAGAAAATGGTGAGAGTCTAGGGTTAATTAAAGATATATTAATTGATGAAACAAAGGGAAAAATTATAGGATTTATATTAACAGATGGGTTAATACAGGACATTAAAGAAGGTAGAAATATTCTTCCTTACAAAAATGGAATAACCTTTGGCGAAGACGCTTTAGTTATAAACGAAAAATTGAAGTGTGAATTTGACAAATATAAGGAAGATTACAAGAAACTACTAGAATTACTTTAGAAAAATGTATTAAACTAAGTATATATACCCTATAAAAGAGGTGATAAAATGAGAGGAAAATTTGTATCAGGCATAATTGCAGGGAGCCTAGTAGGAGCAACTGCGAGCATGTATGCTATGAACAGAATGAGTCCTAGACAAAGAAAAAGAATGATGAAAATTAGCAGAAGAATGATGTCTAATATGATTAGTAACATTGGTTTGTTTTAAAGGGCAGCTTAGCTGCCTTTTAATTAACAGTAAGGGGGTAAAATATGGATTACATACTAATATTATCTGGATATTTGCGTTCTATCTTTCTAACTATTTTACTTGGATTAGGTATATATTTTTTAATAAATATTGGGAACAAACATGTGCAAGAAGGTAAGAAGTTTGTTATTAGTAGAAAAGCGGTTATAAACACTATAATAGCAGTCATTTTTCTTGTCGCTATTTACAACTTATTTAAAGGACCTAGCAGCCTAACTCAAATATTAATGCTAGTCTTTTACTCTATAATATTAGCTTATCTACTAAATCCTCTTGTTAATATTATTGAGAGGAAGAGAGTATCAAGATCTTTAAGCGTATTATTGGTATATCTCATACTAGTAGCATTTATACTTATAGTCTCTTTTTCTATAGTTCCAAAGCTTGCAAGTGAATTCCAAAGCTTAGCAAAAGTTTTACCAACGCAATTTAATAAAATATATGACTTTTTCAATGAACTTTATATCAAATACTCTAGCCAGCTAGAAAATTTACCGCCTGAATTTAATGGTATTAGAGAGGTGTTGTTAGAAAATCTAAACAGATTCCAATCTATAATTATCAGTTCATTAAAAGGATTAACTAATTCAGTAATTAAAACTTTTTCTAAAGTAGTTAGTTTAGTTATTATTCCAATATTAACATTCTATTTCTTAAAGGATAAAGAGTATTTTAAGAAAAAAATATATTTATTAATACCTAAAAAATATAGAAATGATACTCTAAGATTAAGTAGAGAAATAGACTCTGTTCTTAGTAAATTTATTAGAGGACAATTAATAGTAGCAGCATTTGTTGGAGTTGCGACTACTATAGGATTATTGATTATCGGAGTAGATTTTGCAATCATTATTGGTATGGTAGCTGGTATAGCTGACATAATACCTTATTTTGGTCCTATAATAGGAATATTGCCTGCACTACTATTCGCATTACTGGAAAGTCCAATAAAAGCAGTATGGGTAATAATAGTATTTGTTGTTATACAACAGCTTGAAGGTAATATTGTTGCTCCTAAGATAGTAGGAGAAAGTGTAGGACTACATCCTGTTATTGTAATGCTAGCTTTATTAATTGGTGGAAGTTATTTTGGAATTTTAGGTATGCTTTTAGCTGTACCTCTAGCAGCTATTATAAAAATTACTTCTGGATTTATTGTAGAAAAATTATCGAAAGTTTAGTGTATTGACAAAATATAACTTTTTAATTATAATCCTATCTATGGAAGAGTTATATAGGCAATAGTGTTATTGTCTATGTAATAAAAATATAAATGTAAAAAACTGTGACAGGGAATAGTAAATATATTGAATCTCATAGAGAGAACGCCCTTGGCTGGAAGGTGTTTAGATAAATATATTGAAGCAGCCCTTAAGTTAAAGCTTTGAAACTATAGTAGAGGCTTTCGGTTAATCCGTTATCTTATTAAGTGACTATTTTAGTAAATAGGGTGGTACCGCGGGTAAACTCGTCCCTAACGCAGGGGCGGGTTTTTTTATATTCAAATTTAAATATGGAAGGAGAAATACTATGAATAATACAGGACTACATGAAATAAGAAAACAATTTCTAGATTTTTTTAATGAAAAAGAACACTTAGTTGCACCTAGCTTTTCTTTAGTTCCTAAAAACGATAAGAGTTTACTAATAATCAATGCAGGTATGGCACCTTTAAAGCCTTATTTTACTGGAATACAAGAGCCTCCAAGAAAAAGAATGACTACATGCCAAAAATGTGTTAGAACTGGAGATATTGAGAATGTAGGTAAAACTTCAAGGCATGGAACATTTTTTGAAATGCTTGGTAATTTCTCTTTTGGAGATTACTTCAAAAAAGAAGCTATCCAATGGGCATGGGAGTTTATGACAGATAGAATGTCTGTGCCGGAAGAAAAATTATGGGTTTCTGTATATCATGACGATGATGAAGCATATGAAATATGGAGCAAGAATATAGGCGTAAGTAAGGATAGGATAGTGAAGCTAGGAAAAGAAGATAACTTTTGGGAGTTAGAAGTGGGGCCTTGTGGGCCATGTTCAGAAATATATATAGATAGAGGAGAAAAATATGGCTGTGGAAGCGATAATTGCAAGCCAGGGTGTGACTGTGATAGATATGTAGAGGTATGGAACCTTGTATTTTCACAATATGACAAAGATGAGAATGGTAATTACAATCTACTTCCAAATCCAAATATTGATACTGGAATGGGACTAGAAAGAATGGCTGCAATAATGCAAGGAGCAGAAAATATTTTTGAAGTTGATGTAATAAGACGATTATTAAATGTTGTTGAAAAGAAAAGTGGTGCAGTATATGGCAATAACCCAAAAAGTGATATGTCAATAAGAGTAATAACAGACCACTTAAGAGCTATGACATTTATGGTATCAGATGGCATAATACCAAGCAATGAAGGTAGAGGATATGTATTAAGAAGACTAATTAGAAGAGCATCAAGACATGGGAAGCTTTTAGGAATTCATGATGATTTTTTAAGTGAGTTATTGTCAAATGTCATTGAGCTTTGGGAAGATGTTTATCCTGAACTTAGAGAAAGAGAAGCTCAAATTAAAAAAATAATAAAAATTGAAGAAGAAAAGTTTCAAGAGACAATAGATCAGGGTATAAATATATTAAATGACTATATTGAAAAAATCAGAAAACAGGGAACTATGGTATTAGATGGTGAGAGTGCATTTAAATTATATGATACTTATGGCTTTCCTCTTGACTTAACAAAAGAAATATTGTCTGAACACAATTTATCTGTTGACGAACAAGGATTTAATATTGAAATGGATAAGCAGAGAGAAAGAGCAAGAAAAGCAAGAGAAGAAGGAGATAATCAAGCGTGGAGCAATGACGGCTTTACTATGATTGGTACAGATGTACAAACAGAGTTTGATGGATACAATAATATTGAAATGAAATCAAAAGTTATTGCTTTAATAAGAGATGATAGTTCTGTAGAAAAACTATCTGCAAATGAAGAAGGTGTTGTACTCTTAGATAAAACTCCATTCTATCCAGAAGGTGGAGGACAAACAGGAGATACTGGAATAATTAGAGGAGATGGATTTTTAGCAAACGTAAAAGATACTAAAAAAGTTAGTGGAGGAAAGATTCTTCATGTTGTAGAAGTTGTTGAGGGAAGCCTGAGTAATGGGGCAGAGGTATTTGCAAAGGTGAATAAGTCTAGAAGACTAGATACTGCAAGAAACCATTCTGTTACTCATTTACTTCATAAAGCTCTTAAAGAAGTTCTTGGAGAACATGTTAATCAAGCAGGTTCACTTGTTTTATCAGACCGCTTAAGATTTGATTTTACTCATTTCGAAAGCTTGACAAATGAAGAACTTTCTACAATAGAGAAAATTGTTAACTCAAAGATATTAGAAGGATTGGATGTAAAAATAATTGAAACTACACTTGATGAAGCAAGAAAACTAGGTGCAGCTGCATTATTTGATGAAAAATACGGTGAAGTTGTAAGATTAGTTATGATTGGAGAGTATAGTAAGGAGCTATGTGGAGGTACACATGTAAGCAATTCAAGTCAAATTGGATTATTTAAGATACTAAGCGAATCAGGTATAGCATCTGGTGTTAGAAGAATTGAAGCTATTACTGGAAATAAAGTATATGAGTATATGAATGATATTGAGACTCAGATAACACAAATAGCTGATATATTAAAAACAAACAAAAAGGATATAATAAATAGAGTACAAATTATTAGCGAAGAAACCAAAAATCTAGAAAAAGAAGTTGAAAAAATAAAGTCTGAGTTGGCTTTATCAAAAGTTGATGATATAATTAAGGATAACTATAAGATAGAGGATATGAATGTAATTTGCAAAAGAATTGATGGTATGGACGGAAATAACTTAAGACAGTTAGGTGATAAGATAAAAGATATGATGGACTCTGTAATAATAGTATTAGGTTCAGTAAACGATGAAAAAGTGTCATTTATTGCTATGGTTACAAAAGACTTGTTAAATAAAGGCATTCATGCTGGAAATATAATAAGAGAAGTAGCTAAATTAACTGGTGGTGGAGGCGGTGGCCGTCCAGATATGGCACAAGCAGGAGGAAAGGATCCACTAAAAGTAGATTTTGCACTTAGTCAAGTATCAGATATTATTAAATCACAACTAAGATAGTAAAATGCTGTCCAGTAGGTTAAAGCATTATACTTGCTGGACAGTAGATAATTTTATACAAGCAGTATACAAAATTATAATATATGATATAAATATATAAGGGGGTGTTTTGCATGAAAGATACTAATCAAACTATGAAATTCAATGTTGCTAAAGATAACAAGAAAGATGCTCAAGAGATTTTATTCACTGTATATGCGGCTCTTGAGGAGAAAGGATATAGTCCTATTAATCAAATAATAGGATACATATTATCTGGCGATCCTACTTATATTACTAGTCATAATAATGCTAGAACATTGATAAGAAAGCTTGAAAGAGATGAGTTGCTAGAGGAGATATTAAAAAAATACCTAGAAAAAAGGTAATAGGAGAGGTACAATTGATACAAAATATACAAAAGAGGATGTGGATTCTGCTCGTTGTGTTATCATCTATTTTTATATCAGGATTCGCTCATTCTGTAAGTGATGAAAGTAATTCTAAAAAAGTTTACGTGATCGTTGCCAATAGATTGTCTTTACAGGACATCAAACAAATGGACAACTTAAACGATATAATTAAATATGGAAGCTTAGGACTTATGAACACAAGAGGAGCAATAGGGTATAAGGGCGCAGAAGGATATGTAACTATCAATGCTTCTTCAAAGGCATATGCAAATTATGGTACTTCGAAGTTTTTTAATCTAGATAAAGAAAAAATTGCTATATATCAAAGAAGAACTGGACTAATAGGTAAAGGTCATGAAATTGCAAATATTGATATCAATAAATTATTGAGCTTGAACAAGGATAAATCATATGCTCCATATATAGGGGCTTTAGGAGATAACCTACATAATAGTGGTCTTAAGACAGCAGTATTTGGGAACTCAGATACTGCTGATAGTTTTGTTAGAACTAGTGGATTAATAGCTGTTGACAGTAAGGGGTTAATAGATTACGGCAATGTTGACTATATAACAGTAGAGGATGATCAATACCCATTTGGTTTTAAAACTAATTACGATAAGCTAATTACTGAAATCAATGAAACAAGTCAAAATGCATCACTCATTGTAATAGATACTGGAGATTTAGATAGACTGTTCTCTTATAGTGGAGAACTAACTGATGAAATGTATGTTACTCATAGAAAGCGAATTTTACGTGATATAGATGATTTTATTAGAGAATTATATAATTCAATTGATAAAGATAATTCTATGATGATGATTATAAGTCCTAATGCACCAGATGAAAAAGTTGATGCAAGTAAGCTGTCACCTATAGTAGTATGGGAAAAAGAGATCACTAAAGGAATACTGACTTCTGGAACAACAAGAAGGAATGGAATAGTTGCAAATTTAGATATAGCGCCAACTATTACTAATTACCTTGGTACAGACTCAGACAATTTTGTCGGTCATGCTATGTCTGTAAATTACGAAAACAGTAGTTTTAACTATATATATAATTTGAATCAGAAGACAAATATTATATCCAAGCTTAGATCACCTTTTTTAACTACTTATAGCATAATTGTAATAGTTAGTTTAATAATATCTATGCTTATTCTTGTATTAAGTGATATTGTTAACAAAAAAATTAAGAAACTGATAAGCGCTATATTGTTGATTTTATTAATATTACCACTATCATTTTTACTAGTGTCAATCTTTAGTATAAATAATGCCACTGCTTTTATGCTAGCTGTCACTGCTATTGTTTTAGTTCTCTTCTTAATGAGTTATAAGATTAAAAGACAATATAGGTTATTTTCCATTATTTTATTGACTTTTATAATTTTGTCTATAGATATAGCCATTGGAGGGAAGTTAACTAAATATTCTATACTTGGATATGACCCAATAATTGGAGCAAGATACTTTGGTGTAGGTAATGAACTTGTAGGAGTATTTCTGGCAGTATTAATATTGTCTATAGTATTTTTCTTAGACAAAGTCAGACGACATAAAATTGTGTTAGTCTTTTTACCAATATGTATTTTGCTAGTCGCACATCCTAATTTGGGTGCCAATGTAGGAGGTACTATTTCTGTATTGTTTGCTTCTATAGTACTTACATTGTTAATTTTTGATGTGAAAATTGACTTCAAAAGAATATTGTTAATGGTAATTTCCGTTGTAATGATAATAGTTTTAATGGGGATAATTGATATCTATATAAATCCGAACCCGACACATTTGGGTCAAACTTTGATGATGGTTTTTAAGAATGGCCCAGCATCTCTGATTAATGTTATTATAAGAAAGCTGCAGATGAATATAAAGCTCATTGGAGTGTCAATATGGTCAAAGGTGATATTTACCTGTATCGTTATTATATCAATACTAATTAAGTTTTTTAAGACTACGTTATTCAAATTATTCGATATAAATAAGTTTTTTGCTTCAGGTCTAATATCAGCATTACTTGGAGTTATTGTTGGACTTTTAGTAAATGATTCAGGTATCTTACTTGCGGCTATATCTAGTATATATATAACAGTAGCGTTATTATACGAAGTAATAGTAAGTGAATGTTAAGGAAGTGATAAAATGCAAAAGTCTATACTAGGCAATACTGGTATTGAAGTATCTAGACTTTGTCTAGGATCATTGACAATGAGTCCTTTGCAGGCTCACTTGCCAGTAAGCAAAGGTGCAGATATAATTAAGTATGCATTTGATAAAGGAATCAATTTTTTAGATACAGCTGAATTGTATGATAACTATGCTTATATTGCTGAGGCGTTAAAGCATATAGAACGAAGTAAATATGTTATTGCAACAAAGTCATATTCATATTCCAAGGAAACAGCAGAGAAAAGCTTAAATAAAGCTTTAAAGGAGCTTAATACTGATTATATAGATATATTCCTATTACATGAACAGGAAAGTGAGCATACTATTAGAGGACACTATGAAGCTATAGAATTTTTCTTGAAGGCTAAAGAAAAAGGAATAATTAGGGCAACAGGTTTGTCAACACATAGAGTTGATGCAGTGATAGGCTCATTAAAATATGATGAATTACAAATTATACATCCTATTGTAAATAAAGTGGGATTAGGTATCCAAGATGGAAATGTAACAGATATGATTGAAGCTATTAAAGCGGCTCATAAAAAAGGAAAGGGTATCTATGGAATGAAGCCTTTAGGTGGTGGACATTTAATTAAAAGTGTTGAACAAGCCATGGAATTTGTGAAAAATATTCCTTTCTTACATTCAATAGCAATAGGTATGCAGTGCTTTGAAGAAGTGGATGCCAATATAAGTCTAATGGAGCACGGCTATATACCTCTTGATATCAAAAATAAGCTTGGAAATAAAACAAGAAAGCTTCAAATAGCAGATTGGTGTTTAGGCTGCGGAGAATGCGCAAAGGTATGTAAGCATGGAGGAATAGAAATAATAGATAATAAAGCCGTCGTTGTTGAAGGGAAATGTGTACTGTGCGGATATTGTGCAGCTGGTTGTCCAGAATTTTGTATCAAGGTAATATAATACATGGAGGCAATATTTTATGCAAAGGATAATGGGATTAGATGTTGGTAATAAGACAATTGGTGTTGCAGTGAGCGATCCTTTAGGAATAACTGCACAAGGAATTACCACCATAAGAAGAAAAGGAATTAAAAATGACTTTGATGAACTTGAGCAAATAATTTCTGATTATAGTGTTCAAAAAATAGTTGTAGGACTGCCTAAAAATATGAATAATACAATAGGGCCTCAAGGGGAGAAAGTACTTCAATTTGTGGAAAAACTTAAAGCTAAATTTAGCTTAGAAGTAATAATGCAGGATGAAAGATTAACAACAGTATCTGCAGAGAGAGCTCTGATAAGTGCAGATGTAAGTAGAGCAAAGAGAAAAGAAGTAATTGATAAAGTAGCAGCCACATATATTTTACAAGCTTATTTACAAAAAAGGTAGGAGGGTGTTAAAATGTCAGGTGAAGAAAATAGGATTTCATTAATTGATGACAATGGAGAAGAAAAAGAGTTTGAAGTTTTAGCTACATTTGAAGTAGAAGACAATGAATATGCAGTATTGTTTCCAATTAACGAAGATGAGGAAGAAGCTTATATCTTGAGAATGGAATATGATGAAGATGGAGAATTAATATTAGCGAACATAGAAGATACAGATGAATTTGAAGATGTTGTAGCTGCATATGAAGCAATAGCGGATGAAATCATATAAAAGAATTGATGATCATTAATAATTGACATAAATGTTGACTTTTGCATACTATAACTATAGACTATTATATAGAAAGTAAAAAGCAGGTGGGGAAATGGATAAATTCATTGAGAATTTAAAATCTAAACTTAAGGAAAAGGGATATAAGCTTACTACTCAAAGAAGAGTTATTCTTGATGTTATTTTAGAAAATCAAGGCAGGCATTTGAGTCCAGAAGAAATATATGATGATGTTAGAGATAAATATCCGGAGATTGGATTAGCTACGGTATATAGAACACTGCAATTATTTGAACAACTTAATATAGTCTATAAGCTAAACTTTAATGATGGATGTAGTAGGTATGAGTTGATATCTACTTCTCATGATCATCAGCATCACCATCTTATCTGTCTTAGCTGTGGCAAAGTGATAGAGGTAGAATTAGATTTACTAGAGAATCTTGAGCACGAGATAGAAAAAGAAGGGGAATTTAAGATAGTAGACCACAGTGTAAAATTTTTTGGTTATTGTAAGGACTGTCGGAAATAAATCCCACCTAGGGGTTTATTTTTTTGTCAATTTAAATTAGTACTTAAATTGTTATATTACATATTAAAGATGAAAATAATTATATTTCTTTTTATGATAAATTATTAATATATTTATGGTTAAAATAAGACCATAAGTATTCGTAATACATACAATAATAGGTGCAATATAGTAAATTATTGAATAGTTTACTTAAATAAAGTATAATAGAAATAATTGGTTATGCGCGTGATTTGTAATATTCAATAGAATAAAATATGAAGCAATATAAGGAGAGTGATATGGTGTCTAAAAAAGCATCAAAACTAAAAATTATTCCACTAGGTGGATTATATGAAATCGGAAAGAATATTACTGTTATCGAGTATAATGATGAGATAATAGTAATTGATTGTGGACTTATTTTCCCTGAGGATGAAATGCTTGGAATAGATGTTGTTATACCTGATGTAACTTATCTATTAAAAAATCGTGATAAAGTAAAAGGTATTATCCTTACTCATGGACATGAGGATCACATAGGAGCGTTGCCGTATGTTTTGAAAAAGCTCAATGTACCAATCTATGGTACAAAGCTTACATTAGGTTTAGTTGAATATAAGTTTAAGGAGCATGATATAAAAAATGCTACTCTAAATGTTATTAAGCCTTCTCAGAACATAAAAATAGGTGAATTTAATCTTGAGTTTATCCGAACAAGTCATAGTATACCTGATTCAGTAGCTATAGCTATCCATACGCCTGTAGGAACTATAGTTCATACAGGTGACTTTAAGATAGACTACACTCCTATTAATGGTGAAGTTATGGATTTCCATAAATTTGCTGAATTAGGGAACAAAGGAGTACTAGTTCTATTAGCAGATAGCACAAATGTTGAAAGACCTGGTTATACTATGTCAGAAAGTACTGTTGGAGATACATTTAATGATATATTTATGACAGCTAAGCAGAGAATTATTGTAGCAACCTTTGCCTCTAATATCCATAGGGTTCAGCAAATCGTTAATGCAGCTTTATTGTTTAATAGAAAGGTTGTAGTGTCAGGTAGAAGTATGGTTAATGTAGTAAACGTAGCTACTGAGTTAGGCTACTTAAACATACCAGAAGGAACTTTAATTGATATTAATGATATGGGTAAATATCCTGATAATAAAATAGTAGTAATAACAACGGGAAGTCAGGGAGAGCCAATGTCTGCACTAGCTAGAATTGCATCTTCAGACCATAGAAAGATGGAACTGATGCCTGGTGATTTAGTTATTATATCTGCCACTCCTATACCAGGAAATGAAAAGACCGTGTCTAAAGTGATAAATCAGCTTTTCAAGAAAGGTGCAGATGTAATATATGAAGCTTTAGCCGATGTGCATGTATCAGGACATGCGTGTCAAGAAGAGTTAAAACTTATGCATAACCTATTAAAACCAAAATTTTTTATTCCTGTACATGGTGAATATCGACATTTAAAACAACATGCACAACTTGCACAAGATATTGGAATGCCAAAAGAGAATATTTTCATAGCTGAAAATGGCTGTAGTATTGAATTCACCAAGGATAGTGGGAATTTCGGACAATGTGTGCCTTCAGGTAACATCTTAGTAGATGGACTTGGAGTAGGAGACGTAGGAAATATTGTTTTAAGAGATAGAAAGCATCTTTCGGAAGATGGATTAATAGTAGTTGTTGTTACAATAAGTAAGCAAGATGGATTAGTGGTAGCTGGCCCGGATATAGTATCTAGAGGATTTGTTTATGTAAGAGAATC
Organism: Brassicibacter mesophilus; assembly: GCF_050433385.1. NCBI lineage: Bacteria > Bacillati > Bacillota > Tissierellia > Tissierellales > Thermohalobacteraceae > Brassicibacter > Brassicibacter mesophilus. Next base: position 32,662 of record NZ_JBNPXI010000021.1, on the reverse strand, counting down.
TGAAGACTTGATGGAAGAGGCTAGAAAAGTTGTAAGAGAAGTATTGGTTGAATGCGAGAAAAATAAAATAACTGATTGGGCAACATTAAAATCAAGCATAAAAGATGCTCTAAGGAATTTCTTATATGAGAAGATTAAAAGAAATCCTATGATATTGCCGATTATAATGGAAGTATAAAGTCGTAGAACTTCTACGACTTTATATTCTAAGTTATAAAGTAATAAGTTATACTTAATGAGCGGAGGATAAGGATGAATACAAGGTACTTAACAAAGGCTAGTGTAATAGCGGCTATATATGTAATTTTAGTTGTATTAGAGATTCCACTTGGTCAATTGGCATTTGGACCTGTCCAAGTTAGAATTGCTGAGGCATTGGTCTTACTTCCTTTAATTGAATCTGCAGCAATACCTGGTGTTTTTATTGGTTGCTTACTAGCGAATTTAGTTTTAACATTTACATCGGGATTTGGACTAATAGATGTTGTAGCTGGGAGTCTAGTTACATTAATATCAGCATATTTAACTAGCAAAATGCCTAACAAATGGCTTGGTATAATACCGCCAGTTATTTTAAATGGTCTAATTGTATCTATTTGGGTATCATACTTTATTAAAATACCATATTGGCCTACAGTAGCTGGAATAGCAGCTGGTGAATTAGTGGCAGTAGGTATTTTTGGTCATATAGTACTATACGCATATAAACGAATAAAATTAAAATCCAATATTTAATATAAAACAAAAGCTTTAAACAATTTAAAGCTTTTTGTTTTTACTAATAAATTGTAATCATAAATTAAAATAATAAAATGTTGGAATTTGTTATATATTTCTTGTAATAAAAAGATTAATTATTGTATAATTTAAGAAACGGTTTAAAAAGGGGGAAGTTTTATGACTCAAACCCTTCCTAACAATAATAAGAAAAATGGCAGGAAGAGATATAGAAGCATATTTATTATCATAGTGATTATCTTAGTCACTAGTGTGATAGGGATAAAATATTATATTAATGACCAACTAATGCCTGTTTCACATGAGAATATTGAAGAAAAATCTATTGAAATTCCAAAAGGAAGTTCAACTTCATCTATTGCTCAGCTTTTAAAACAAAATAACTTGATTAAAAATGAATATGTATTTAGGTTTGTTTCAAAAATGGAAGATAAAGAAGGAAGGTATAAAGCAGGCAAATATATTCTTTCTAGTGGAATGTCGCAGCGAGAGATAATGGACAAGTTAGTAGAAGGTGGTATTAGCAAAGACACTATTATATTTACAATTCCAGAAGGTTTTGAACTAAAACAAATAGCTGATAGACTTGAAAAAAAAGGAATTATAGATAAAGAAAGGTTTTTAGAACTATGCTCAAAGGCTTCTAATTTTTCTTCTGAATATGATTTCTTAAAGGAAGTTCCCTCAGATCATTCTCTTGAAGGATACCTATATCCTGATACCTATGAAGTATATATCGATGTAAAAGAAGAAGATGTAATTAGAAAAATGTTAAATAAATTTGAAAGCATATACACTGATGATATAAGAAATAAAGCTTATGGTTTAAACATGGACATTAATCACGTGATTACTCTTGCATCAATTATAGAAAGAGAAGGAATGGTTGATGAGGAGAGAGCTTTAATATCTGGTGTGTTTCATAACAGAATTAAAAAGGGTCAGAAACTAGAATCCTGTGCAACTGTTCAATATATACTAGGGGAAAGAAAAGAAAACTTAACCGAAAGTGATACTAGAATTAAGTCAGAATATAATACGTACTTACACAAAGGGTTGCCCCCAGGACCAATAGCTTCTCCTGGAGTTAAGTCAATACAAGCTGCGGTTGATCCAGAGGATACTGATTATTTGTTTTTTGTTGCAAATGGGGACGGGACGCATACATTTACCAGGACGTATCAAGAGCATTTGAATGCTAAGAATAAAATCAGGAATTAGAATTTAAGCTATGCATTAAGGTTAAAATAATACGTGGGGGGATGAACCACGTATTATTTATGCACTGAGTCATGATAAGGAGAGATTTGTATTGAGTAATATTACTGAACCATATATAGAAGATTATATTAGAAAAGTAATACCTGAAAGACAAGGTCATTTATTAGAAATGGAGGAATATGCGTTGCAAAACCATGTTCCAATAGTTCACCCTGAGGTAGCTCAATTTCTAAAAGTACTAATTAACATAAAAAAGCCTAAAAAAATATTGGAAATTGGAACAGCTATAGGCTATTCAGCGAGTTTAATGGCTAAAGCCATGGAAGAAAATGGCCAGATATTAACTATTGAACGTCGTGAAGATATGATAAATATAGCTCAGGAAAATATTGAAAAGAATGGACTATCTGAAAGAATAAAAATAGTTCGAGGAGACGCAGAAGAGATACTGCCAGATATTAAAGATAGCTTTGACTTTATATTTTTAGATGCTGCAAAAGGTAAATACTTAGAGTTTTTTTCCTATTGTATAGGCAATCTAGCTGATAATGGCATAATTGTATCTGACAATGTTCTTTTTAAGGGAATGGTAGCAAGTGATGATTTAGTAATTCGACGTAAGAAAACTATTGTGAAAAGAATGAGAGAATACTTAGACTATATTTGCAATAACGAAAGTTTCGAATCATGCATTATACCAATTGGGGATGGTGTTGCACTAACATATAAGAAGGAGGTAGTAAAGTAATGAATAGACCAGAACTATTAGCACCAGCAGGAGACCTAGAAAAATTGAAGATGGCTATAACATATGGAGCAGATGCTGTATATTTAGGTGGCGAAGAATTTGGATTAAGGGCAGCAGCTAAAAATTTTACTATAGAAGAAATAAACTTAGGCTTAGATTTTGCACACTCTAGAGGTAAGAAAGTGTACGTAACACTTAATATTATTCCACACAATGAAGATTTAACTGGCTTACCTGAATACCTAGAAAAGCTAGATAAAATTGGAGTAGATGCAGTAATAGTTTCAGATCCAGGAGTATTTTCAATAGTAAAAGATGTAATACCTGGCATGGAAATACACCTCAGTACTCAAGCTAATACTACTAACTATCCTACTGCGAATTTCTGGCATAAACAAGGAGTGAAAAGAATAGTTGTAGCAAGGGAGCTTTCACTTAATGAAATTAAAGAAATAATTGATAATACTTCTGATGAATTAGAAATAGAAGCGTTTGTTCATGGAGCAATGTGTATATCTTATTCAGGTAGATGTTTACTAAGCAACTATATGGTGCATAGAGATGCAAATAGAGGTGAGTGTGCTCAATCATGTAGATGGGAGTACTATCTTATGGAAGAAAAAAGACCTGGAGAATATTATCCAGTTTATGAAGATGAAAAAGGCACATATATATTCAACTCAAAAGATTTATGTATGTTACAGCATATACCTGAACTAATTGAGGCTGGAATAGCAAGCTTTAAGATTGAAGGAAGAATGAAAAGTCCTTATTATGTTGCGACAGTTATCAGATCTTATCGTATGGCAATAGATAAATATCTTGCCGACCCTAAAAATTATGTTTATAATGATAAATGGTTAGATGAAATAAAAAAAGCAAGCTATAGAGATTTTACAACAGGTTTTTATTTTGGAAAGCCTAGTGGTAATGAACAACTGTATACAAGTAGTTCATACATCAGAACTTATGATTTTGTTGGGTTAATACTTGACTATGATGTAGAAACTTCAATTGCAACTGTTGAACAAAGAAATAGAATTTTTCTAGGAGACGAAATAGAAGTTTTTGGACCTAATAAAGAGCATTTTACTCAAAAGGTTGAGAGAATGTGGGATGATAAAGGTAACGAAATAGAGGTAGCACCTCATGCTCAGCAAAAAATTAGGATCAAAATGAACAAACCTGTTGGCACTTGGGACATGATAAGAAAACCTAGAAAGGAATGATAATTTTGAACAGACCAATTTTAATCGGCATAACTGGGGGAACCGGTTCTGGTAAAAGTACAGTAGCACAAGAAATATTTTGCTCGCTACCAGAAAAAAATATTGTTATAATTGAACAGGACTCATATTATAAAGAACAGAGTCATTTATCCTTTGAGGATAGAATAAAGACAAACTATGATCATCCCTTTGCATTTGATAATGATTTACTTATTGAACACTTAAAAGCACTTATGTCTGGACAATCGATTAATAAACCAATTTATGATTTTGAAGTTCATAATAGAAGAAAAGAAACTGAAACAGTTTTTCCAAAGGATATAATAATCCTTGAGGGAATTCTATTACTTGATGATGAAAGAATCAGAGAGTTATTGGACATCAAGATATTTGTAGATACTGATTCAGATGTAAGAATAATCAGAAGAATAATAAGGGATATCAAAGAAAGAGGAAGAACATTAGACTCTATTATAGAACAATATTTGACTACTGTTAGACCAGCTCACATGCAATTCATAGAGCCGAGTAAAAAATATGCCGATATCATTATTCCTGAAGGCGGATATAACAAAGTTGCAATTGATTTGATGGTTACAAAGGTAAAATCAATTATTTCCATGAAAATTTAATAAAACTACAATTATACCTCCATTATAAGTTGGAAATAATCATATTAAAGACTTAGATGGGGGTTTTTCTATGAAAAGTTTTCAAGATAAAAAAATACTGAAAAGAGCTAATGTTTTTGTTTATATTTCTTTCCTTATTTTCATGCTGTTAATGATAAGGTTGTTTTGGATACAGATAGTTAAGAATAGTGAATATAGAGCTGCAGTACTAAAACAGCATGTAAAAGAAGTTAGAGTTGCACCACCTAGAGGAATTATTTTTGATAGAAATTTAGTAAGATTGACCAATAGAAAACATAATAAAGCATTATTGCTATTTAAAGATACAGTAAAAAACGATGAAAAAAGTCTAAAAGAGATAAAGGATTTGACAGGTTATACAGATTTAGAGCTTAAGAGAATATTAGATACAGCTGGAACAACTGCAGAGATTATGTTAGAAGAGAAAACTAGCTTAAATAAGATTTCAATTAATGGTGCTATTTTGATTGATAAAGAGAATAGGTATGATGAAAATAATATTTTGTCTCATGTTATTGGATATGTGAATGAAAGTGATAATATGGGCATAAGTGGAATTGAGAAAAGATATGATGATATATTCAAACAAGACAGTAAATATGGGTTATTGACTGTTGCTATTGATGGAAAACAAAGGTTGATCCCAGGCATGGATGTTTCAGAAGTATCAAAACAGAGGACTTCAAAGTCAAATAGTGTAAAACTTACTATAGATTATGAAATACAAAAAGCAGTTGAAAATATCCTAGATAAAGATGAAAAAAATGGAGCTGTTGTAGTAGCTGATGTCAGTAGTGGAGATATTATCGCTATGGCAAGCAGGCCTAATATAGATTTAACGAATGTAGATAATTACTTCGAGAGTAAAAAGATGGAACTATATAATAGAGCTACTGAACTATCTTACCCACCAGGTTCAATATTTAAAATTGTAGTTTTATTATCTGCACTTGAGAATAACATGATAAATGAGGATGAAAAGTTTGTATGTAATGGTTATGAAACTGTTGGGACTGTCACAATTGGATGCAATAAAGAAGAAGGTCATGGAGAGATTGATATTGAACAGGCTTTTTATGATTCATGTAACTCTGCATTTATTCAATTGGGGAAGAGAATTGGAGCAAAAAAGATTATTGAGACTGCTAAAAGGATAGGTTTTGGCTCAACAATAGAAATCGGATTACTAGAGGCTGAGGGCAATTTACCTAAGGACGATGAGCTGCTAGGCCCTGCTATAGGCAATATTTCCATTGGACAAGGCAATATAGAGACTACACCTATTCAAATTACAAACATGATGATGATTATTGTCAATGATGGCATTTGGAAAGATTTAAGTATTGTAGATAGCATTGTGACTGATCAAGGTAGACTAGTAAAGAAAATAAATAGAGAAGATAGTTATAGAGCTTTTCCTGAGAATATATGTAAAAGAATAAAGATATATTTAGAGGATGTTGTTGAAAAGGGAACTGCTAGAAACATTTCAATAGATGATATAGGTGGAGGTGCAGGTAAAACAGGATCAGCTCAGGCTATTTTGAACCAAAAAAAGACAGTACATGGTTGGTTTGCAGGATATTTTCCAAAGAAAGAACCGAAATATGTAGTGACAGTTTTTATGGAAGGAGGACATTCTGGTAGTAGATCTGCTGCACCTATATTTGAACAAATAGCAAAAATAATATACGACATTGAAAAGCATAAATAAATTTTATAATAAAGCAGAAAAGTACGTGCACACTTAATCTAGTTTTAACATATAATTAAGTATGAGGCATAATACAATGGAGGTGTATGCTTTAATGTTGTCTGCACTATTAGTTAACATAGGGTTTATCGCTAGGCCCTTTTTTCCGTTAATAGGTTATGTTTCTTGCAGCAATTCATTCCCGAAGCCTTTATCGCAAGAAGAGGAAGAATATTACCTTATGCTATATGAACAAGGAGATGAAGATGCAAAAAATATCTTAATCGAGAGAAACTTAAGACTAGTTGCTCATATTGTAAAGAAATACCATAATACTGGTAGAGAGCCAGATGATTTAATATCTATAGGAACAATTGGACTTATTAAAGCAATTTCAACTTTTGACAGATGTAAAGGAACTAGACTCGCTACTTATGCTGCTAGATGTATAGATAATGCTATCCTTAATCAACGGAAACATTTCTGCTACTTTTTTTTAGTAGCAGCTCCGAATAAAGAAATATCAACTTTTTCTCCGTCCCACACTACTTTATCAACAAGATTTTTTATTAAGCTTCTTTGCCCATGAATATCCAATGAATCAACTATATTAGTAAAAGTAGCGAGCATGTCTTTCATTAAGTCAAGGCCATCTTCTTTGTGTTGATTATTATCTGATTTCTCTCTTAATTCTAATAAGCGAGTTTTCATATTAGCATTCTGTTCATCTAGCGAATTAATTTGGTCAATAATATACTTCTCAGCACTTGTGTTTTGAGCTTGTGAAAGGCTCATGACTAGATTGCTAATTGATTGTTCATTATTTCTAATACTAGATTCAAGTATTTTTATTTCAGCTTTAATGCTATTTTGAGATGTTTCAATACTGACTTTGTCTTTTTTTATTTTTCCATAAAGATTTGATTCGACAGAAGCTAAGCTTTTAAGTTCTTTGATAATAAGTTTGTCAAGGTCATTTCCATTTACATTGTTGATATCACATTTCTGTTTTCTACTCTTTTCTTTGAGCTCACACATATAATAGTAAGCTTTTTCGCCATCTTTCTTAACTCTACCATACTTTGGGCGCATGTAACTTCCGCAGTCAGCACATCTTAATAGACCAGATAGTAGACATGATGCATTTTTAACTGATCTTATAGATCTTGATGAGTTTATATTAAGTAGCTTTTGAACATCAATCCAATTATCACTTGATATGATACCTTCATGAGCTCCAACAGCTATAATCCATTCAGAAGTATCTCTCATTTTATTAGCCTTACCTCTTCGCTGGAAAGTTTTATTATAAGCCATGATGCCATGATTTCCATCAAAATCAGATTCATCTGCATATATTTCATGGTTATTATTAGTAAAATAATCATATAGTTTTTTGTCAGCAGTAGCATAAACAGGATTGTTGAGAATGCATTTAATAGAGAAATTAGTAAAATTCAACCCGTTTTTTGTCTTGATATCATTTTGAATACAAAAAGTTTCGACTTTATTGAGTGATCTAAATTCTATAAATTTTTCATAGATTATTTTAACTATATCAAGTTCTTCTTTAATTGGTGAGAGTTTATAATACTTTCTTTGCTTACCTTTAGAATCAATAAATTCACACCGCTCGGAATTAAAACCTGTAGGGGTATTACCACCTAACCATCTACCAGTCTTAGCAAGCTGGAGCATATTATCACGAATACGCTCAGCTATAGTTTCTCTTTCAAGTTGAGCAAAAACACTTGCTATGTACATCATAGCTCTACCCATAGGAGTAGTAGTATCGAACTGTTCCCGAATTGATATAAAACTAATATTAGAGTCTTGGATCTCATCAATGAGTGAAGAGAAGTCAGTAATATTTCTGCTTATTCTATCTAATCTATAGCAAATAAGCGTATCAAATTTTTTGTCCTTTGCATCTTTGATCATTAACTGAAACTGCGGTCTATCTATATTACCTCCAGAGAAACCTTCATCTTCATAAACTTTTATATTATCTTCTGTAATACCAAAGTGCTTATATGCATATTCTTTGCATAGTTGGATTTGGTTTTCAACTGATTCACCTTTACCGGTAAATTTTGATTTTCTTGAATATATAGCAAATTTCATGAAACCACCTCAGTAAATAATATTGAGAAACTTAAAATAAGCCAGTAAACATACGATATTTATGATATAGGCTAATAGATGTTAGAGTCTTTAATCTTTACGAATACTTCTATAATAAATTTATTATAACATATAATTCTTTTGCTTTTTAGTGAGTAAATTTATAGATTTAGAAAGTATGGAAATATGCTCTTTTGGGATTTTTAAAAAAAGTGTATCTATAATATATTAAACGATGAAAACTAAATTAGTAGCTTTGTCAGAGTGTTAGAGAAAGGCTAAATAAGAACATTAATCTATAGATGTAAATAAGGAGGATGTTATTGAAGAACCTAAAAGAAGTATATGGTTTATAAAAAGGAGCTTTTAACATCAATATAGTTTAGTTGTTAATAAATTTTTTTGTCTTTTGAAGGATATAGTAAATGAGATACTTATGACAATACGTTCATCTAAAAAAACAAAATCAGAAGTATCATTACAAGATCCTATAGGAGTAGATAAAGAAGGCAATGAACTATCACTGATAGATATACTAGGAACTGAACCTGATGAGGTAATAGATGAAGTCGACCTCAAAATTCAAGTAAAAAAGCTATATGGAAAAATGAATAAAGTATTAAAGGATAGAGAACAGACAATCATTGAGCTAAGATATGGCTTAGCAAACGGTGGCTGTAAAACACAACGAGAGATAGCAAAGATGCTAGGAATATCTAGATCATACGTATCAAGAATAGAAAAAAGAGCAATAAAAAAGCTTAATAAAGCATTGAATGTAGATAATTAAATATATAGTTATAATAGTATTTTGAATTTTTTAAACTGTACTCTGTTTAGTCGATAGAGTACAGTTTAAATTTTTTAGTGCTTTTTATAAACAATATTTTACCAAAGTGTGGTATAATATGTAATTAGCAAAAGTCATCTATAAGCAGAAATTCACGAACCTTGGTTCGTAATTCCTTCTATATCGGAATAAAAAACGAACTTGGGTTCGGGAATGCAATAGTTGAACTAAACCGCTTAACAGCGGTGGCTGAAAAGCAAACAAACTACATATGAGTCGTGGGTATGAATGTTTCTTTTGATATTGATTGGCAATAATCACCAATGAGATATCAAAAGGATTGAGTACATGGAAGTAGCAGATATATTCAGTAAATATGGCGAAGCCTATAGAGAAAAATACAAGTTACCATTACATACCCTAAAAACTATGAGTGATATAGAATTTTGCCGTACAGATAAACTTGGCGGGCATATAGATAAATGTGACGAATGTGGACATATAAGAATTTCATATAATTCTTGTCGTAATAGACATTGTCCAAAGTGTCAAAGCCTTAATAAAGAAAGATGGCTAGAAGAAAGGAAAAAAGATTTATTGCCTATCCAATACTTTCATGTCGTATTTACCATACCAGATGAACTCAATCCACTAACACTTAGAAATAAAAAAGAAATATACTCAATACTATTTAAAGCTAGTTCAGAAACATTGATAGAGCTTTCAGAAGACATTAAATATTTAGGAGCTAATATAGGGTTTATATCAATTTTACATACATGGGGACAAAATCTTATGGATCATCCTCATATACACTGTATAGTAACAGGTGGAGGATTATCACCAGATGAAAAAAGATGGATAAGCTCAAAAAAAGATTTCTTCATACCAGTTAAGGTAATGTCTAGACTGTTTAGGGGCAAGTTTCTATATTATCTAAAAAAGTCATACTATAATAGCAAACTCAAATTTGATGGAATAATAAACGGGCTAGTAGTAAAGAAAGAATTTCAAAAGTTAATTGATAATCTTTATAAAAAAGAATGGGTAGTATATTCTAAGCCTCCGTTTAGAAGTGCTGAATATGTACTAGAGTATTTAGGTAGATACACTCATAAAGTAGCCATATCAAACCACAGAATTTTAAAGCTAGAAGATAACAAAGTTACATTTAAGTGGAGAGATTATAGAGATGATAATAAGAATAAGACTATGACTCTAGATGTATTTGAGTTTATACGCAGGTTTTTACTACATATATTACCTCGTGGATTTGTTAAGATAAGGCACTATGGAATATTAAGTAATAGAAATAGAGTAACTAAACTAAAAAAAAGCAAACAACTGCTTAAAGTATTTAAAAAGACAATGAATGCAAAAGACAAAGAAAGCTGGCAAGAATTAATTCTTAGATTAACTGGAGTTGATTACACCATATGTCCATGTTGTGGCAAAGGCAGTATGGTTAGAAACAAAAAGATTAATCCTAGATGTTATTCGCCGCCAGGCGTGAAGATGTCAGTAGCTTAATCTAAAATAGCGAAGTTTTAAAGGGGACAGGTCCTTAGGAGAAGTATGCATATTTTTAAGAAGAGCAAATGAAAATATAATAAATTACTGTAAGATTAAAGGAATAATACAAAAAATATCAAATATATTATTTAAACTATATAGAAGTTTCGAAAAAAACAAAAGATTTTTTCAAAAACAAAAGAAAATAGGGAAGATTGAAATCCCATAGTAAAGTGGTATGCGGCATCGTTCAACTGAATTGTATCTGAAATTGAAAAAAGTATTGAGTGGTTATAGCTCTTGATTAGTAATCTAGAATAATGAGGGTTATTTATTTTGTGCTTTCAACTTCAGATACAATCCTGAGAGTTAGATGACACGGCAATTTCAGAGCAGTTCTTTGGGGATCTTTTAATGAAAAGAAGATATTGCATAATAGTAGAATTATTTGAAGTAAATAAAATTAATGCAAAAGGGGGATGAAGCAATGATGTTAAAAAGAGATCTTCCTATATTGGAGTTTGATCCTGCTATAAGAGCTAAAATTGAGCCTTTTGATACAATTAAAAAGCAGCGAGATGTTCCAGAGTATTGCATAATCACATTCTTTGGTGATGTTATTAAAAGAATGCTAAGTGAGGGAAGATTAAAAAAGGTTGGTGAATTCAAAACATGTACAGTTGTATTACCTATATATGAGACAGCAGTTGATGGGAAACCTATTGGAATTGTGCAAGGTTACTTAGGAGCAGCCGGTTCTGGTGCACAACTTGAACAATTAATTGCTATGGGATTTAAGAAGTTTATTGTTTGTGGAGCTGCTGGTGTGTTAAAAAAGGATATTCAGGTGGGGCACTTGATTGTTCCATATTCGGCAATTAGGGATGAAGGTTTATCTTATCATTATTTAAAGCCGTCTAGAGAAGTTGAATGTAGTAAGTCGGCCTTAAAATGCATCACTAAGTATTTAAAAGTGAATGAGATACCATTTATTGAAGCTAAGACATGGACTACAGATGCATTTTATCGTGAAACAGACGATAAAATAGATCTACGTGTTTCCGAAGGATGTGTAACTGTTGAAATGGAGGCGGCTGCATTTTTCGCAGTTGCTAAATTTAGAAGTGTTGTACTGGGACAAATACTTTATGGAGGAGATGACCTGAGCGGTATCAAATGGGATTCTAGAAATTGGAATAGATTAGAAGATCTTAGAACTAATCTGGTGGATTTATCTATGGCAATATGTTTAGAGTTATAGATTTTCAAATCAATTTGATTAGAAATAAGCTTGAATCAGTAAATATAACTTTGTTGTAGCTACAAAGAATCTATAGTAAGCTATGTAAGAAGTTAAGGCCTACCCTTTATATTATGCGAAAAACCGTTGGAGAAAAGATATTGCCGCACCATCTAACAATAGATTAGCAAACATCTCTTCACTGGGTTCGAAGCACCGCCTACGAAGAGAAGTTCTAGGGTCCAGCTCAGAGACATCGCTAATCAGAACCGTTATCGGACAGATGAACCAAAGTATTTAAATTCTGAAAGTTGTGAGGTGGTACAATGGAATATAAAGATTTGATTGATGGATGGAAAAGGTTTGGATCGTCACCTGAAGATGTTTGTTTACAAACACTTGGAGTTTCACCAGATGAAATTCATGAAAGAGTTATTATTGCACCTTGGTGGGAACCAGATGTATTTGCTAATTTAGGAAATGAAACAACCTATTTGAGCAAGGAGAAATCAATAATAAAAGTTTGGAATATACATGTTGATGAGTGTGTAATTTCATATATAAAAACCGGAATAGGCGCACCTATTCTTACTGATGCAATACTAGCACTTGCAGGAACTAAATGTAAAAAATTACTATTTATTGGTTCGGTTGGAGCCTTAGATTTAAACATATCTATTGGTGATATAGTAATTCCTATGTTGTCAATATGTGGTGATGGAATCAGTAGATACTTAAAAGGAAGTATATTAAAATCTAATGATCCTTTTGGAGAGTTGAGTTATCCTGATGAAGAAATGTTCAATGTGTTAAGTAATACTACAAGAGAAATGTGTCAAGAAAATGGGGTGCAATGGCATATCGGAAAGACATTCAGTGTTGATACTATTGTTGCTCAGTTTCCTTACATTGATGAGATAATGAATATGGGTTGTAATGTAATTGAAATGGAAACTGCTGCAGCATTTCGTGCAGCAACTTTAGTAAATTTAAAATTAGCTGCTCTATTTAGTGTTTCTGATAATACGCTAAAGAACAAATCTTTATTAATTGGAGGAGAAGATAGCGAAATGAACTATAGAAAAGAAGTAAGAAAAAATATTTTCCCCAAAATCATTTTAAAAACTTTGCTATGATAGGGAAAATCAATTTATAGGTTCATTTTGTGTCTCTTTGTGTGATAGGTGCCATCCATCCGATAACAGCATGTTTACGGGAGGTGCTGGTGGGCATGTATCAAGGGTAAGATCAGAGCACCATATCCCTTCACCGGGAGCGAAGCTCTGCCAAGACGGTCTATCTTTTGAGTCCGGCTCAGGGACGTCGTAAACACGGGAACGTTAGGCGAAATACGGCATATACTGAATGAATTTTGGGATGAAGGAGTTAAATAATGAAAAGATTAATTATATTTTCTTTTGGGCTAATAGTGATCTCGTTATTTGCAACAGCATGTAGTGATAATGTTAAAGTTGTCCAAAGTAAAAGTGCAGTTAATCAAGATATCAAGAAAGATGACCTTGGTAAGAAACCTTCTTCAAATAGTATAGAAAACAATGTTGAGATTAAAAGTATTACTTCATTTATTCCAGATGGTTGGCAAATTGCTAAGGCTTATGGAGAATCTGAAGTAGTGGGAGACCTTAATGGAGATGGAATAAATGAATCAACTTCTCCACGTATATTGATTATTGCAACAGGTAACAAAGATATGACTTATAATTTAGCAGTAAAAGCAGAAAAGGCAATTCTAAGAAAAGATGAAGGTGGTAATATGGGAGAACCGTTTATGGGTTTAGAAATAAATCGAGGTTCTCTTTTAATTAATCATTACGGTGGAAGTGCTTGGAGATGGAGTAAATCTTATAGATTTAGATATCAAAAAGATGGTTGGTATTTAATTGGTGCAAGCGAAGATTGGTTTCAAGCTGTTTCAAGTGCAGGAAGACATTATGAAGATATAAATCTGCTAACTGGAGATTATATTGAAATTAAAACAGATGATGACGGAGTAGAGAATAAAACGAGTGGAAATAGAGGAATAAAAAATCTTATCAATTTAGTGGAATTTGATACTAGAGGAGAAAGACAATTTTAATATTATAGCGTACGTATGGGGTGCCGTACTTCGCCTAACACGGCATTTACGAAACTTAGGATGATGAATGCAGTTAGGACGCTTCGTAAATGCCTGAACGTTATATGCCATACTTTAGTTATGGTTTTGAGCAAAAAATACATTCTAAGGAGATAAATTATGATACTTCATGAAGCAATAGAAAAATTATTAAGTCAGGTAGGACGACACATGACAACAACAGAGATTGCAAAAGAATTAAATAAAAATGGCTGGTATCACAAGAAAGATGGATCTATGATTCAACCTTATCAAATTCATGGTCGTACAAGAAACTATCCTCAGATTTTCATTCGTAATGGTTCTACAGTTTTTTTAAGGGAACAGACTAGCTTAAATAAATCAACTCATATTGAGATAGAAGAATTAAAAATAAAACATATAGATATTAAAAAAAGTGATACGTCTCTTGAAGAAGAGTTAATGAACGAAGAAAATTTTAAAAGTGCAATGATTATTGATAATTTAATGCCAAGTAATTCAGGTATTTATTGTATTCGAATAAAAGATATCACTACATTACCTACTCCATTTGATAAAATTATCAAAGAAAGACATCATAATATAATCTACATTGGTATTGCTATTCAAAGTCTAAATAAAAGATTTTTAAAACAAGAACTGAGAGCTAAGGGTCACGGTACATTTTTTAGAAGTCTTGGAGCTATTTTAGGATATAGACCACCCTGTGGTTCACTAAAAAATAAAGTTAATAAAAAAAACTATAAGTTTTCATTAGAAGACCAGGATAAAATAATAGAGTAGATAGACGAAAATCTAATAGTTAATTGGATTGAAACTAATGGGAATCTTGAAGAAGTAGAAAATAAATTAATACAGAAGTATCGTCCTTTGATTAATGTAGACAAGAATCCATTAGCGCTTGAAGAATTGTCAGACTTGAGAGAATTATGTGTAAAAATAGCTAATAGTTGAAAAGAATAAGTCAAAGCAGTTATAGAGGAATGTTACCGGTATACAGCATATAACAAAATACTCCCGTTCACTATGCACATCTCTTCACCGGGTGCGAGCACCGCTTCGAAGAAGGGCTCTGAGGGTCCGGTTCAGAGACGTCGGGAGTACGGTACGTTATATAACATTTCTAGCAGGACTATTAGTAGCCTTTGTAAATCTCATAAAATGAAATCTTAAAAATTTTTACAAGAAGTAACTGTAGGATATTCTATAAGAATTGATATTATAAAGAAATGGGGAATACAATAATGACCTTACCAAAGTTGATTTATTTAGTGAATAGGATGTTTTGGAAAATAACTAAGCCTATAACAATTGGGGTAAGGGTTATGTTATTGAAAGAGAATTCTATCTTGCTAGTAAAGCATACATATCATGACTCATGGTTTCTTCCAGGAGGAAGAATGAAAAAGGGAGAGACATTTGAACAAGCAATTAGAAGAGAATTACATGAAGAATTAGAGTGTGAGTTGCATTCTATAAGATTATTAGGAGTTTATAACAGTTTTAATGAATATAAAAATGATAATATTATTATTTTCTATTCTGATAAATTTTCTCTTATAGGTAAAACAGATACAGAAATTGAAAGGTATGAGTTTTTTCAGCTAAATAATTTACCCGATAGAGTATCTAGAGGAACAAGGAAAAGAATTGAAGAATATATAGAAGGATGTACTTCAAATTTTGGACTTTGATAAATATGAATAGATTTGTAACATCTAAAAATATGAGTTAGTTTTGACTGGGACTTTCTTATAAGAGTGCTGTATGTATTGCGTTTTGGGAATGTGGGGTAGGAAACGTCATATAACAGAGCCTTAGCAACATCGAAAGTGATTATCTAGAGTAAAACCGACATCGCTAAGCCTCAAAACGTTATAAGAAAGAGTATTATCATTTCGGAGACAAGATTTTAGGTCAATTTAATTGTTGTTTGAACTTTTAATTTTTTTTAATAATTAAATAGTGAAGATTATTTATATAATGGAGGGGGAAAAAATAAAGTGGCAAGAGTTTATGGAATTAAAAAGCGATTAGAGCAAAATAATATTGACAAAAAACTTATAAGAGAAATTATTGGAAACGAAGATTTAGTAGAAGTCATTACACGGATGGAAACTTCACTTGATTCTGATATGATGTATGAAATTTTGGATTCTTGTGCCTGTTTGGGCAGTAAAGAATATCGAAAAAAATGTGAAAAAATCGGTAAAGAATTGATGGGTGAATCTTTAAACGAAAAAATAATCTATCTCAATAGTAAGATTTTTGCTTCCGAAAATATTGCCTTAAATAATGAAGGTAATTTGACTGCGGTAATGGTTTACAAAAACAATGATAAGTATTCGTGTGTTTGTTCAGCAACCGTTTGTAAAGATGTGAAAGTTTCAGATCTTGCCCTATCAAAAAGCAATTCTGATGACCGTGATATGCCTTTATCATACTGTTTATGTTGTGCTGGGTCATTTCGCCGTCATTTACAATTAATGTTAGATGTTAAACTGAAAACAAAGAAAATTATTTCGTCTCCGATTAACAGTCGAGGTGAAAAACCATGTGAATTTGTTTATGAATTTAATTGATAAGACTTCCACTAATAAACATAATATCAAATATATAAATTGATATTTTAGGAAAGTCGATGGAGTGTGATAATGCTCCATCTTATAACAACATGTTCACGCTTCGAGTCTTAGAGGGAACGTTCAAGAGGGAAAGTCAGGCCACATCACTTCACCGGGTGCGAGCACCGCCAAGATGTCCGGTTTAGTGACGTCGTGAACACAAGACCGTTAGTACGCCAAGCGAAGCTTGGCTCTTCTGACTAGATGAAAGTCCTAGTAAGACAAGGTCTAGCCAACCACCTTTATCGAGTGTTGCGCTGTGACTGGCGACAGTCAGAGTGAAGTGTACACAGAGAATTCTATAGACCATAGGGGAGACCGTAATCCCTTAAGCATATTCAGCCCCGTCAAGCGTGTCCCTATTACTAATAGGTTAAGCAGATGACGACGTGTTTAACGTCACGGAAGTCAATACAAGGAAATCGCTAAAGGCAAAGATTTCTGAGGGTCTGCCGGGGTCCAAGAACATGGTATGTAGAAAGAGAAGAGTCAGGAACTTGGGAGGTCTTATCATCCCTTGTTAATACAAGAAGCAATAATCAACCGAAAAAGAAGATATTGTATAGATGGTAAGAAGTCGGATTTCCTCATATTACTCTGAAGACGGGAAAGCCGTCTACATGGGGAAGGGGGAAACAGGAGTATGCACCGTACAAAGGAAACAAACACCAGACACGTAGGGCTGGGGCAAAGTTTGCAAACCTCACTGTACGGTATCGAAAGGAAAGCAACTAGAGATAAGAATCATAAATTTCAAAACCTATACAGGCTTTTGAATAGATATAACTTAAGCGAAGCTTGGAGACATGTGAATAAAAGAGCTGCATATGGAATAGATAAAAAGACAGCAAAGGAATTTCAGATAAACCTAGAAAAGGAAATCAAAGAACTAGAAAAAGAACTTATCAATAGACGATACAAGAGTAAGTTGATAAAGAGAATACATATAGAAAAGCCAAATGGTGGAAAAAAATCATTGGGTCTGCCAGTAGTAAGAGATAAACTACTTCAAACACTATGTAAAAAGATACTAGAAGCAATATATGAGCCGATATTTACAGAAAGTAGAAATGGATATAGAAGAAACCGAGGAGCAAAGAAAGCAGTAAAAGACCTTGGAAAAGAATTAAACTTTGGTAGATATGGATATGTAGTGGAGGCAGATATAAAAGGATTCTTTGATAACATGAGTCACGCATGGATAATAAAGATGCTAGAAGAAAAGATAGCAGACAAACAATTCATCAGATTAATCAAGAAGTGGCTAAAAGCAGGAGTTATGACAGAAGAAAACAAGGTGCAAAAGCCAACGAAAGGAACACCCCAAGGCGGAGTAATAAGTCCAATACTAGCAAATATATATCTACACTATGCATTAGATATATGGTTTGAAAAGATAGTAAAGTCACAAGCAGAGGGACAAAGCATGATAATATCCTATGCAGATGACTTTGTATGTGCATTTCAGTACAAAAGAGATGCAGAAAAATTCATGATAAGTCTAGAAAGAAGACTAAAGAAATTTAACCTAGAACTATCAAAAGAGAAGACAAGGCTAGTAAAATTCACAAGATTTAAGAAGAAAGAAAATGGAAGCTTTGATTTCCTAGGATTTACATATAGATGGGAGAAATCAAGGAAAGGAAAAGACATAATAACCCATAAAACAAGTGTAAAGAAGTTCAAGGAATCCATTGAAACAATGAAGAAATGGATAAAAGAACACAGGAACTGTCGCTTAAGGAAAATGATAGATATGATAAATGTAAAACTAAGGGGTTACTACAATTACTATGGCGTAATTGGCAACTGGAAAAGCATATGGAAACTAAATAATATAATAAACAATCTGCTATACAAATGGTTAAATAGGCGAAGCCAAAGAAGAAGCTTCAACTACGTAGAATTTAAAGAAAAGATGAATCTGTACAACCTCCAGAAACCATTTATCAAGAGAGAAGAATATGAACAACTTAAATTTAGTTGCTGAAATACGGAAGTAGAGATATACAACTGAGGAGCCCAGTGCGGGAAATCCGCATGCTGGGATCTGTGCCAGGGGCGTTGGGTGACTGATGGCTCTATGGTGACGGAGAAATTGATTTCTCATTTCAGAGTATATCTATTAGGTCTTTAGATATGATGAATATCGATTAAGTTTGTAATTTAAGAACTCGAGATTATAGGAGGTAGCAAATTGATAGAAATACCTACTTTAGAAGGAAATATGGTACGCTTACGTCCGATGGAAATTGGAAAGGATAAGTATCACTATTATAAAGTATCCCAAGACGAAAAAATGCATGAATGGACTGGCAATACAGTTCCAAAGACAGTAGTTGAAATTGAAGAATTATTAAATGTATATAAAAAAGTACTATATGTATGGATGATAGAAGAAAAATCAAGCAATGAAGTCATCGGAATGATGAGACTTTCTTTCCCTGAGAAAAAAGATGGGAAATTGATAGCAGGTGATTCTCAAAGGTTACATTCTAATTATTGGAGAAAAGGACATATGAAAGAAGCACGAAAACTTATGTATAACTATGCTTTTAATATATTAGGTGTTGAAGTGCTTATAGCCGATGCTTTAAGAGACAATATTAACTCTTGTAAGTCATTAGAATCAGTAGGTTATGAATTGTTTGATACTACAGAAGAATTATTTAAGAAAAAAGAAAAAATACTTAAACGAAATTATTATAAGCTAACTAGAGAAAAATGGATAGAAAATTAATTTAAAAAGAAATATATAATAAAGTTATAGCAAGCAATTGAAGCTGAGAAAACAACATCTCCTAACAAAATGTTCACGCAAGGGTCTTAGGGGGAATGTTTAAGGGGCAAGTCAGACCACATCCCTTCACCGGGTGTGACCACCGCCAAGGCTGTCTATCTATGATGTCCGGTTCAGTGACGTCGTGAACAAAGGGACGTTAGAAGAAATGTCCTTCTGGGTAGCTTCTAACGGGCCATTATAAAAAAGTAGTATTAAAAATTATAGTGAATGAAAGCAAGGGGGAGGGCTTAGTATGAAAAAATCTTTATTAAAAAGTAGGACTATCATTCAATTAGAAGATAAAATTAAACAGTATGGGGATAGAGCCATAGAAGAATTTTTATGCCATTTAAAACAGAAGGGTGCTCCAATAATAGAAGAGTTAGAAAATGAGGTTAAAAACAATTTAGTTACTTTTATATACCAAGGTGATAAAGAATGTAAAAGTGTTTTGTTTGTGCCTGAGATAGGAAGAGATAGATATAAAGATAATTATAAAGATTTTCAAATGGAAAGAATAATGGAAACAGACCTATGGTATATTACTTATGAGATGAGAAATGATGCTCGGTTAATGTACTATTTTTCACCAAATGATCCATTAGATAATAATTGGAATGACAGATTTGATAATAGAATTGTATATGATGAATTTAACAAAAAAGTATTTACATTCCAAGACGAAAATGGAGAAGATAAAGCCTCTTATATAGAAATGCCTAAGGCACCAGAACATATTTGGGCTAAAAAAACAGGAGGTGTAACAAGAGGTAATGTAGAAGAATATAGATTTGAAAGTAAAAACTTAGAGGACAAGCGTAGAATTAGAGTTTATATACCTTATGGATATCATAGGGAAGAAAAACCATATGGAGTTATGGTTTTAACTGATGGTGATGATTACATATATCTTCTTTCTGCCATAGAAACTTTGAATAATCTTATAGCGTCTAAAAAAATACCTCCTATAGTTGCAATATTTATTGATTCAAAAGAAGAAACAAGAGAAAAAGAATTGGAGTGTAGTGATTTCTTCGGTGAGACTATTACAAAAGAATTAATTCCATGGGTTAGGCAAAATTATAATATTTCTAACAATCCAGAAGAGACCATAATTTGTGGACTTAGTTTAGGCGGTTTAACAGCAACTTATTTAGGATTAAACTATCCAGAAGTTTTTGGCAATGTTCTTTCTCAATCAGGTTCTTATTGGTACAAGTCAGAGGGCTCTAGTACTACTAAAGAGGATTGCTGGATGAGTACTAAGTTTAAGAAAATAAATAAGTTACCTCTTAAGTTTTATTTAGATGTAGGAGTTTTTGAACATAAGGAAATGATTTATGCAAATATAAATTTAAGAGATACCTTAATATCTAAAGGCTACTATGTTGATTTTCAATGGTTTAATAGTAGTCATGATTATTTATCCTGGGGAGAAACCTTGGCACATGGATTGATATCTCTTATCGGAATAAAATAGTATAATAAGGATGCTTTATTACCTCATTTTGAAGGTTTCCAATCTGATAGGTATACTTTTTTTATAATAATAAAACACTGTATATATTACTAGTAAATGGTTCGTCATAGAATCTAAAGTTGAGACACTTCTCCTAACATTAGATTAGCAGACATCTCTTCATTGGGTGCGAAGCACCTCCTATGAAGAAATATTCTAAGGTCCAGTTCAGAGACATCGCTAATCCAAGACGTTATAAGAAATTGACTCATTCATTTCAGGGTATTCCTTTGGGGTAAAGAACCTAATATATGTATACTTATAGTAGAATGAAAAACATCTATGCAATTTTCATTCAAATTCTATTGACTGTCACCTAGGGGAGTAGTTTATAATTTGCATTGAGGTGATAAAAATGCTAATAAACGAAGTTTGTAAAGCGTGTAGTGTGACAAAAAAGGCAGTAGAATATTATGAGAAACAAGGTTTGATTAAACCCAAATTAAATAATAACAACTATAGGTGCTATGACAATAATGATCTAACTTTATTAAAAGAAATTGCTATGTTGAGAAAACTTAATATCAGTATTGCCGATATTAAAACAATCATTACGAGTGATGATAGACCAAAAGCATTATCTGATTATAAAATTAAAAAGGAACTTCAAATAGAACAACTGAAAACACAGTATGATTGCTTAAACTATTTATTGGATAATGAATATAATGTAGATAAAGCAATAGACACAATTAATCGAAGATTAGACGAAAATATGGTGATTCAGGATAAATTGACTCATTCATTTCCAGGGTATTATGGAAGGTATCTATCCCTACATTTTGGTAGGTTCTTAAATGGGAAAATTGACAGTGATGAAAAGGTATTAGCATATTATAGGATAATTCAATTTCTTGATAATATTGATATCCCAGAAGAATTAGAAGAATTTCTATCAAAATATTTGAATGAAATAAGTGAAAGCGACTTACAAAAGATAGAAGAGTCTA
Organism: Brassicibacter mesophilus; assembly: GCF_050433385.1. Lineage (NCBI taxonomy): Bacteria > Bacillati > Bacillota > Tissierellia > Tissierellales > Thermohalobacteraceae > Brassicibacter > Brassicibacter mesophilus. Next base: position 10,720 of record NZ_JBNPXI010000021.1, on the reverse strand, counting down.
CCAATAATGTGATAAGTGATATAAGCAATTATATTGCTAAAAACAATGATAATATATCACAATATTTAGAATATCGTAATTCACAAGAGTTTAAATCAAGTCCTATGTATAAAATGCAACAACTTTTAATTAAATTTAAAGAAGATAGTAGATACAATGATATTTTTATTTATAATCTTAAAATATTAAGTAGTTCTTACCGAGAATATCACGAAAAAATTATGTTGGCAAATACTGAGTTTTTAAGCAAATACCCAGAAGCTAATGACATCTATAAAAACTGATATGAAAGATAGTTTAGATTTGTTGGAGAAACAATAAAAAACATTAGGGAAATGGCTTCTAAGCTGAATGAGTCAACATCTGATAACAAAATGTTTCCGTTCGCTACGCACATCTCTTCACTGGGTGCAAACACCGCCTACGAAGAATGGTTCAGGGGGTCCGGTTCAGCGACGTCGGAAATACGAGACGTTAGTGCGCCAAGAAAGCTTGACAATTCTTACAAGGTGAAAGTCCTTGTTGGATAAGGTCTAACCAACCATCCATACCGAGTGTTGGGTCGAAACTGGTAACAGTAAGGCTAAGCGTACACAGGGAACTATGCAGGCCATAGGGGAGACCGTAATCCCTGAAGCATATTCAGCCTCGTAACCGGGTTAAAACAGAAGGCGATGTGTTTAACGTCACGGAAGCCAACACAGAGAAATCGATAGAGGTGAGATTCCCGAGGTTCTGTCGGGGTCAAAGAACATGGCATGTATAGAGAGAGTTGTTAGGAGCTTGGGAGGCTCCTATGGCTCCGATAGCATTAATATCGGTAGGTCTATCCAATCGAAAAAAGAGGACGACCAATGCTTGTAGGAATTCGGATTAATCCATAGTACTCTGAGACGGTAACGCCGATTACATGGGGAAGGGGTTAACAAATATATGTAGCCCGCAAATGAAACATTATCCGGACTGCAGGACTGGAGGAAATAATGCAAACATCACTGTGGGGAATAGCAAGAAAAGCAAAACAAGATGACAAATACAAATTCGGAAACTTATACGGGATGATAGATAAAGAAGCACTGTATATAGCATGGAAAGATATAAAAAAGAATTCAGCATCTGGAATAGACAAGGAAACAGCAGAAGAATTCAGGAAAAATCTAGATGAGAACTTAGAAACCATGCTAACAGAGCTAAAAAGCAAAAAGTATAAGGCAAGATTAATAAAGAGAGTAAACATACCAAAAGGCGATGGAAAAACTCGTCCGCTAGGACTTCCAGTACTAAGAGACAAAATAATCCAACGAGCAGCAGCAAATATACTAGAAGCAATATATGAACAAGATTTTCTAAAAAGTAGCTATGGATACAGATCAAAACAGGAGCACAAAAGGCAGTAAAAGAAATGACAAAAGAACTAATGGGTAGATACAGTTACGTAGTAGAAGCAGACATAAGAAGCTACTTTGACAACATAAACCATAAATGGCTAATAACAATGCTAGAACAAAGGATAAAAGACAAGACATTTCTAAGACTAATAAAGAAATGGCTAAAAGCAGGCATATTAGATGTAGATGGAAAAATAATAAACCCACAAACAGGATGCCCGCAAGGGTCAGTCATAAGTCCGATACTAGCAAACATATACCTACATTACTCATTAGATATATGGTTTGAAAAAAAGAGTAAAGCCATCATGCAAAGGAGAAGCATATCTATGCAGAACAGTAGATGACTTCATATGTGCCTTTAGATACAAAGAGGGTGCAGATAAACTTTATAGAAACTTAGGAAATAGACTAGCAAAATTTAGCTTAGAACTAGCAGAAGAAAAGACAAAAATAATAAGCTTTTCAAGATTTAGAAAATACGAAAACACAAGCTTTGAATTTCTAGGATTTGAGTATCGTTGGGCAGTATCAAGAAAAGGAAAAGACATAATAGCAAGAAGGACAAGTAGGAAGAAGTTAAGAAAATCGCTAAAAGCGTTTACACAGTGGTGCAAAGAAAATAGGCACAATAGGATAAAACGCATAGTTGAAACACTAAATGTAAAGTTTCGAGGATATTTTAATTACTATGGAGTAATAGGAAATAGCAAAGGATTATATGATTTTTATGGACCAGCAAAAAAAATACTCTATAAGTGGTTAAACAGAAGAAGTCAAAGGAGAAGTTTTACATGGGAAGAATTCAACAAGAAAATGAAATGGTATGGACTTATCAAACCGAAGATAACAGAAAAGATAGATAATCAAATAAGAATAGAAGAATGTTTTGTTTAATTACGGAAGCGAGTATATTTGAAGAGCCCGGTGCGGGAAATCTGCACGTCGGGATTCTGAGCGGAGTGCGTCAGGTGACTGACGCGTCTACCGTAACTAGGACATAGTGATGTGGGGGTTATTCTTTGAACGTCTATAATAAAAATAGTGATTAAAGAAATAAAATATTGAAATTATTCAAATTAAGCAAGGAGCAAACATTTATGGAAATTAAATTATTAAATAATGAAACATATAAAGGAAAAAAATTAATATTTAGATATAAAACAGAATTTTTTTATGACATTGAAGCTGTAGAAGATAATAATGGTTTTTATTTTTCTCTCATGAAAAAGAAATATGATAAGATAATTGAAAAACAGTTTGAAGATACACTTTTATCAGATTGGCTTGAAAATCCAAAACTTTTCGGAGTAGTCGAAAAAGAAGATGTAATAGGTTATTTAGAACTAAGCCATGAACAATGGAATAATAGAATGCGAATTTCAAATATTTTAGTTGAAAAATCTCATCGTGGACAAGGCATAGGAAAAGCATTAATGAAAAAAGCATGTTTAACTGCTATTCAAGAAAATGCAAGAATGATTATTTTAGAAACACAATCATGTAATTATAATGCAATATCATTTTATAAAAGTTGTGGTTTCTCAATCATAGGGTTTGATTTATTTGCATACACAAATCAAGATGTTAATAAGAGAGAGTTTCGCATCGAAATGGCAAAACAGATTGATTTTGTCGAGTAAAATTATCTTATGTGGATTGTCACAGAGTTCACTACATCCTATAACAACATGTTCACGCAAGGGTCCTAGCGAGAACGTTCAAGAGGGCAAGTCAGACCACATCACTTCACCGGGTGCGAGCACCGCCAAGACGGTCTAGCTATTTGTGTCCGGTTCAAGCGACGTCGTGAACACAAGACTGTTATCTGTAATAGCAAAATAACAGAAAAAATAAAAAATATATAAGATAGATAAAACATAATAGTAGATTATTATGAAGCATTACATGAGGTACTACATAAAGTTAAGAATAGAGAGTATTCCATGAAGGATTACTTTAGTAGTGAAAATAATATAATAAGTAGGTGAAAGATGTATAATAAAGGCTTTTGAGAAAAGATATGGTAATCTATGGCAAGAGAAGTGAACTCAAAAAATAATGAGAGGTTGGCGGAAATATATGGAAAGAAAAGCATTAAAGACATTATTAAGAAATATAAAAGATAACAAATACACAGTACCAGAGGGGGTGAACCCATATAAATTATCCTTAGAGCTGATGGATTATATAGGAGATACTGACGGTGAACTGCGTAATGACTTGGCTTTTGACATTCTTGTAGAATGGATAGTGAGTGATGTTCTTACACCAGAAGAAGCATATGAGATATTTTTAATTGCATTGGACGAAAAACATATTTTCAAAGGCTTAGGAGAAATGGGAGATTCAGTTTTTGACAGGAGTTTTTCCGTTGAAGTGACTGCATGTGTTATCTATAAGCATAGGAAGCGTTTATCTGATAGTGATATTTTAAAAGCTTTTAAGAAAGTTCTGAAATTTTATAATGAGGACAGGGATGTAAGAGGTTTTGTAGAGGGTAAAAGCTGGGCTCATGGGGCGGCCCACGGTGCTGATGCTCTGGTGGAACTTGCACAATGTCAAATAATAGGATATGAAGGATTAAAAGAGATATTAGATTCAATACATAAAAAAATTAAAATAAATTACTACGGATATATTAACAACGAGGATGAGCGTATGATATCGGCTGTTAAGGCGGTTTTGGAAAGAGATATAATTCCTGTAGAAGAAATTGAAGAATGGATTAGAAGCATTGGTAACAGAGAAAAAACAGGTATAGTTCCTGATCATTTATTTATTGAATTTAATGTAACTCTTTTCTTAAAAAGCTTATACTTTAGACTAGTTGATCATACTAAGTATGATCAACTAGCAAAAATAGTTAAAGAGGTGCTAAAGAAAACAAGTCGTTTTGGTGAGGATTACTCATAAACCGATTATATAGACAAGTAATAGATTCCAATTTGTAGAGCTGTAGTAGCATAATTTTAGTGTTAGTTAAGTCGTCTCTTTCTTATGTTGTGTAAGAAATTTGGATGTTACGGAATTCTTTGGGGATACTACAACAGATAAACCAGCTAATAGTTGTCAAGGGTTTTTTGAAAAAAAGTAGAATATAGTAAAAATAGGCATAGTAAACAAGCCTATTAAAAAATAGGTTTTAAAAGTGCTACTGCAAGGTAATAATCTATACTAATTAATGATTTAAATTAAATGTTTTACCGCTCTTTAAGATAGCATAAATAATCCTTAATAATTTGTTACAAGTAGCAATAATAGTTACTTTAGAAGGCTTTCCTTCAGCTATTTTTTTATCATAATAAGCTCTTAATGTAGTATTTGCATATCCACTAGACCTTCTATAAATTCCAGCACACGTAGCTTGATATAAAGCCTTTCTAAGATATGTTGATCCACGTTTAGATATTTTGTTGTTAGAAGCTCTAAAGGTTCCCGATTGATAAACAGATGGATCAATTCCAGCGAATGCCACAATCTGTTTTTCAGTAGGGAATCTAGTAATATCACCGATCTCTGAGAGAATAGTAGAGGCTGTCATATCTCCAACTCCAGGAATGGATAGGAGAAGCTCGTATTGAGGAGAACGCTTAGCCCATTTAATCATTTGATCCCGTACATCAGTCAATATATTTTGTATGTAAATGAGCAATTTGATATATTGCTCCAAAGCATAAACATTAGACTGCTGGGACGTATTATCAGGTAAGCTTTCTTTGGCAGTCTCTACTATTAGCTTAGCTTTTTCAACAGACCATGATTTGGCTCTACCACGCACTCTAAGATATTGTACAAGCTCTTCAAAATTAGCATTTAATACATTCTCAGGAGTATTAAAATTAGAAAGAAAATTAAGAGAGATCTTGCTAGATACAGAAGAAAAGAGCTTATCATAATTAGGAAAAACAACATCTAAAATACTTCTTAACCTAAGGATAGCTTCAGTGTAGAGAATATTAAAACCCTCATAATGCCGACAGGCAGTTCTCAGATTGCTAGTAATACTGTCAGGCAATTTAGTAGGCATGAAGCTATTAAGGTAATATACTTTAGCGATTCTATTAGTATCAACAGGATCAGTTTTAACCTTACGAATAGTCTTTTTCTTAAGTTCATGTGTCTGAAGTGGATTTAGTACTATCACATCATAACCATGGCTCATAAAATATGAAGTGATAGGCTTAGAGTAATTACCTGTAGCTTCAAGAACTATACTTGGCTCTGTGCCTGTAATATTCTCCATTTCATCCAATAAAGATAAAAGGTTTTTAAGATCATTTGGAGAATGGTTAAACTTAAAAGGCTTAGAAAAAGGTTTAGAATTAGAAAGAAAAGCAGCAGCATAACTATTAGATTTTGAAACATCAATAGATAAAATTGGATTCATAGAATACCTCCTTTTTTTACTAGGTCCTAAGCATCAACAGCTCCTCAGGTTCGCGAAGTGATGCGGGGTCAAAGCCCCAACCAGCTTAATCGAGGTAACAAGTCTAGCCTAGGCTTGAACACTTTAAACGACGGGATCTAGGCCCCAACAAACTATACGTTCTTTACCTAGTTTATATCTAGATTATTGACAAAAAAAGACTTATACCAAGACTAAACTGGTATAAGCTAATAATACGAACAAGCTATTTACAGATATTCCACAAAAAGAGTGTGTAACATCGTAATATATCCAAAACGTTAGATGGCATTGGTACTAGTCGGAAATTGTAAACTTAAGATAAAAACTGTGAAGTTAGAAAAAAATATATATAATGGGCGGAGGAAGACATGGAAAACCATATTGAAAAAATTCAAAAGTATTTACATAATGGACGTGCTGAAGATATGGATAATCGCATTGAAAGGCTTCGAAAGTATATTGATGAAATTCTATTAAATATGAAAGACACTCAAGAAAGAAGGTGCGGGTATCTCCATCTTTATGGAGTTTCGCAAGCGTGTGCTATGATTGCTCTCAAAAGAAATCAAGATGTTGAATTGGCGACCATAGTTGGTATGTTACATGATTTACATTCTTACAAAACCATGAATACTGAAAATCATGCTGAGCACGGTGCAGTTTTGGCACGTAAAATTCTTGGGGAGTTGTCATTAACAACTGATAATGAAACCGATTTAATATGTTCAGCTATTCGCAACCACAGTTCTAAGGAGACTACTCATTCTGCATTTGATGAAGTATTAAAAGATGCAGATGTTTTGCATCATTGTTTATATAATCCCCTTTTCTCTGTGATGGAACATGAAAAATGTAGGTTTCAGAATTTATTAACTGAATTTGGTATTTTGCGAACAGTATAAGCATTTTCGGTACTAAGATTGATACATAACATTTATATATTACGTTTCAACTACACATTTATGGATATTGGTAGCTTCCGTACGCAACATCACCTAACATTGACTTCCCAACATCTATTGGTTTCATGACTAGTGGAAGGGGATGTTAATTGAACCGTTAGACGTCGGGAAGTCAGGGGACGTTATATAAAATCGCGCGCAAGTCCGCTGCGTCCTGTGGCGGGTTTTAAGGACTTGGCTTTAGGGAGACTGGTTCATACAAGTATGATAAAGCGAACTACAGATTATTTATATTATATAAACTTTACTAAGGAGGTACTTATGAAAACTCACTATTATTTCGGTTGGTTTAACGATATTTTTCTTGAGAAGCTGGTCAGGTTGTTGCATGAGGATATAACTGATAGAAAATCGCTTGTTATGATTAGCGCGAATCCATTTCTTCATGAAGATGAGGAAGTTGGTGCTACTGAACGCTCGTGGCTTGACCAGGCTAACATTATTTTTGATGAATATCATTTAATTGATTATGGCGTACAGAAGGAAGAGGCCCAAAAATTAATTCAAAATGCTTCGGTCATTTTCTTGTTGGGTGGAAATACAGTTGAACAGAACGGTCTTTTGATTGAATATGAATTGTCAGATTTGATTAAAAAAAGCAAAGCCGTTGTGATGGGGACAAGCGCTGGTGCGATAAACATGTCCGCTAAATGGTTATGCTCGAAATACACTGGCTATAAAGGTGAAATAAGCTCTATTTACGACGGTATCGGCCTTGACGATTTTTCTGTCCTGTCTCATTTTGATCTTGAAAATAACATTGCGCAGATTCAAGGTGAACTATCTCCCTTATCAGAAGAAATGAATGTTTATGCGTCGAACAAAGATTGCGTTGTACGTGTAAAGGGAGACAAAATAGACATTTTAGGCAATGTATATTTAATTTCCCACTCAAAGATTCGGAAGTTGGATGAGACACTTTAGTTGTGGTGAGTGGTTAGGGCTTAACTGAATTAATTTCTTTATGCAAAACTTCTGCAACAGGCAAAGTCATGGTCGCGTACAGTATAAGCATAATCTACAGTAAGTTTCTTGCACAATATTATTATATTATGAAATATAAGGGATAGAAATTAAGGGGCTGACGTCCTGTCAGCCTCTGAGCTTCGAAGGCGCGCGACTTTACATAACAATGCATTGCCGGTTCCGCTACGCTCCGACCCAAACCTTTTCGCTGGGAGACAAGCTCCGCCAAGAAGCATTCCTTTGGAGTCCAGCTCAAAGGCTTCGGCAATCCGGGACGTTATAAGACATGGGGCGCGGATTCTGCCACTTCCTGTTGCGGATTGTATAAGTATAACTATGTAGCTGGGTATTAGTATATAGAGCGAATTGAAAATTATTTACATTCGGAGGTGTCACTATGTCTGAAATGAATAAAAGAGAGAAAGTGAAAGAACAGTATTCAAATGACAACAAATTATCAGCAAGGATAAATTTACATTCTAAACATAGTACAAATGAGCAGGGATTTTATCCTTGGTTATTTGAAAAATATGAGTTCCACAAAAGCTTTCGTATATTGGAGTTGGGATGCGGAAATGCTGCTCAATGGTATGGACGCATAGATGATTTGCCTGAAGATTGTATACTTGTCTTAACTGATTTTTCATTCGGGATGGTAGATGCAGTATGGCAAAAGTACTCAAAGTATAACAATGTATTAGTACAACGTGTCGATATTCAAGATATGCCATTTCCAAATGAGGTGTTTGATATTATTATAGCAAACCACATGCTTTACCATATTCCAGACTTGGACAAGGCACTGGCTGAAGTAAAACGTGTGCTTAAAAATGACGGACGGTTTTACGCGTCAACAAATGGGAATGGCGGAATGCGTCCATATTTACATGACGCATTAAAGCGTTTTAATCCCGAAATTGATTCCTTTAAAACCGAACTATTATTTACAATGCAAAATGGCGAGAAAACATTACATAAGTTTTTTGATGATGTAAAACTGGTTGAATTTGAAGATTCCCTTAGAATCACAGAAACACAGGATTTAGTTGATTGGATTAAGTCAACAATTACATTTGCGAGCTTTTCTGAAAGCGACCTTGATGGATTGTTTGAGTTTTTTGAAGAGATACGGATTAAAGAAGGAACAATAAATATTCCTAAAGAAATGGGTTTGTTTATTTCAAGAAAAAGCTAAGGTGTTTATGTAAAAAAGCATAAATAAAAGTTGTTTTACAGTAATTATTTGGGTCGCAGCATCCTTGCTGCTCTAGCCTCTGTAGGTGCCCCACATCTTATAACAACATGTTCATGCTCCGGGTGGCGGCTGAAAAGTGCTTAGGGCAAGGGCTCTAGAGTATTGTAAGGTAGAAATTAATGGTCACCACCAAATCGATTCGTCGGGCAAACGAGTTGCCGCCTAGGAGAAGGACTTCGTGGGTCCGACTCATCGACTTCATGAACACAAACCGTTATAAGAAAGAGCGTTATCATTTCAGAGAAAAACTTTGAGGTTGATTGAAACATACTTTGAAGCTTTATATCTGATTGATATATATAGTTAGTGAAGATTATTTATATTTTGTGAGGTGAAATTATGGACTTTAGAAAAACATTTGATAAAATTCCAGAACAGTTTGACAAGTGGAGACCACGCTATTGTGATGAGCTTTTTGCTGATATTATAAAATATGCCGATATTGATAAAAGTAAATCAGTACTTGAAATTGGGGCAGGAACAGGACAAGCTACTGAACCGTTTTTGAAAACAGGTTGTGATTACCTGGCTGTTGAACTTGGTGAACATTTTGTTGAATTTACAAAGAAAAAATTTGGTGCATATAATAATTTCAAAATTATAAACGGCGATTTTGAAACTTATGACTTTGGAGATTGTAAATTTGACTTGGTTTTTTCTGCTGCTACTATCCAATGGATACCTGAAAAGATTGGTTTTCCAAAGGTGTACAACCTTCTTAAAACTGGTGGAACATTAGCTATGTTTATGACTCGAACTGATGAAAAAACATCAAACGTGGCATTGTATGATGAAATACAGAAAGTTTATGATGAATATTTTCATGTTGAACAAGAGTATACTTGTAGATTGAATTATGACAATATTGTTAACTATAGATTTGTTGATTATAATTATCGTGATTGGAAAAAGACAAGAGTTTTTAATGCTGATGAATATGTTAATTATCTAGGAACGAGTTGTGCACATATTACATTACAAGAACCGTATAAATCAAACTTTTATAACGGAATTCGAGAAGCAATTACAAATTCAGGAAATAGAATAGTCCTTAATGACACAATAGCGCTCTATTTGGCAAAAAAATTATAAATGCGCAAAATAGGTATAATATCAAGAATATAAATTGTATTTATATTTAATAAAAAGTTATTTGAAGAAAGTCTTTGAAGAGTGATAACACCCCATGTTATAACATAGGATTGTAGTCATCCTATCAAAAACATAGGACGACTACAATCCATAACCCGTTATCTGCAATCCCTAAAGGCAATGTAGACTATCAACATAAAAATAAATAAAAAAGAAATAGAAAATCCCCAATTAAGAACGAATTAGATAAATCATATAAGTTCTATCACGTGACACATGAATTATTCATATACAATCAGATAAACAGGAATTTGCAAATTGGTTTTAGAGATATTAGGCAAAATAAATTACAAGAGGTGAAACACATGAGAAAAACGCTTCAGGATGTGGCAAGCTATTTGAAGGAAATTATGGTGCCCGAAACGCACGAAGCATATGCGATCAATCCTGCATATACAAATGTTTCAAGTGAAGAGAGCATACGTGAGGGTGTTCTGGCGTTCAGAGCCTTTTTGGTTCGGCTTTACGATGTTTTATACACCAAAGGCGACGTCTATGATAATAGCAAAAAAGTTGCCCATGAATATGAAAACCGCACCACGCTTTCAGTGTATTATCCGTTCCTGCACAATGTAAGCACCATACT
>NZ_JBNPXI010000020.1:0-93714 GCF_050433385.1 Brassicibacter mesophilus | reverse complement strand
TTTTCACGTGAGATTATCTGACACCTCGTATTTTAACAGGTGGTATTTCTTTTTTCAAAGTTCATTTTTATTTATTACAGGAATGCTCCTTGTTATTATTTTTAATGCATACAAATATAATTTATTATAAATTGTATCTATGTTATAATACTATTATGTCATTTTTGTATTGATGTATCAATACTTTTTTAAAAATTGTCCTGATGTACCATTTAATTGTATCGATTCAATTTTACAAAAAGTTTCTCAAACAATATGTTTAAGGAACTATAATTTTACCTATTTAATTATCACTTACCAATTGGAATCTGAACCTCTGTAAATCACTCACTTCATCTTCTTTATTCCAAATTCTATCGATATAAGATTCTCTTGGTTATCCTACTACTTTATATCCATTATCTTTAATCCATTCAAAAGCAAAATGATATGCCTCAGATAAGCCTCATATAAATTAATAAAACTGTTTTGCCCATACTTTTTTTCCTATTCTTTATTGCTTTTTCAGTTTAAGCCTTCTCCTAAAGGCAAAGTCAATAGGTGAACTTCATTTATTTAGAGATAATAATAAAAAAACCCATAATTCATATAAAATTAATGGGGTTCTGCTATTAATTATATTTATTTTTAGATTCATAAAAAACTAATACAAAAGTATCTCTTTTAATAACTCACTTTTTTAAAAACATTACTTAATTAATTTTAGAAATATAAACTTGTCTTGATTCATTAAATATGTAATCCATAATGTCTTGTTACATCCTTATATAAGTAGAACCTACTACTTTTAATAATATCAAAACTTATTTGTTAAAGAGAAATATAAAAACATAGAAAAAATCCCCTCCATAGCGTGCTCTTTCAGCTATGAGAGGGATTATAAGAATTTAGTATCAGAAATTACAGCAAAGGAATACCATGTTCAGATGCGTAAAAATGCCACTCTGCCATGAGATAGCTGTTATGCTGTATAGGTACTTTCAGTTCACTCAGATACTGTGTATCAGAACGAAGTCGTGGCGAAATTATTATAACTCTTGAAGTTATGATTTTTCCATGTAACACTCAGCAACAGTAGTCCATTTTACAGGTATCCATCCTGCTACCAAAAAACGAATCAATTGTAGTTAAACTCTAATTATCCTAGCCAGTTATTTGTATAAGCTATTATCCCAAATATACCACCAATTAATCCAGCAATTACAACCTTAAAATAAATCTCGTGCTCACACTTTTTCAAATCAATAGAATTCTTTTTTTCTGTATCCATTTGTTTCACCTCACAGGTATATATAGATATTTATTGTACAGTATAGTTCTACTATTATGTAGACATGAAATTATTGTACGATACATCTACTTAAGACATCGCTTCAAAATCTCAGAAAAACCATATTCCATAGGTTATTCAGTACGAATCATCAAAACTTGTTGTACACATATGTTTCGGTAGAAAAATAAAATTGTGACTATTGAGGAATATGTTGTTGTGCCTAGTGTGGAAGTAATCTATTTTTTATATATATTATATCAGAAAAAGCTATGGCTTCAACTGACAGTGAAGAGAGCCATTTGGGGATTGACGTCTATAGTCCTAACATAGTAAAACTTAAGTTTATTTTCTTTAAAAATCTTTTTTTAAATAGACCATATCTACAAGTTTTTTCCCATTCTCATAGATTGGATGATTGTAGTTATCTATAAAAAAGTTTTTAATACAGTGAGATTTTGTAAATCCACAGTTTTCATAAAAGGGAATTGTAAGTGGACTATCTCCTGTTCCAACAAGCATAGTTTTACATTTACCTTTGTAGTATTCAAAAACATACTCTATTAGCTTTTTACCATAGCCTTTTCCTTGACATTGTTCATATGTTGCAATGTTTTTTAACTCATATACGCCATTATTTTCGCGTGTAATAACACAAATAGATTTTAATTCTCCATCGTATAGAGCAAACATATCTCCACGTTCTAAATATCTGTCAATCATATCTTCTTGCTCATCTGCCAACAAAAGCAAATCAAGAAATTGTTTTTTATTACTCTCAATCTTTATAATTTTCATTTATTTACCACCCATAGAATTATTTGTATAATATTACTGGTTATGATTATTGCTGTGGTTCGAAATTTAGCAATTCAGTCCTACTTATTTTAATAAATACTGCTACCTAATTTCTTTGCCTCAGTCAAACTCAGATGTCCATCACTTTTTTACTAAAGTGTAAAGCAATAATTCTGCTTTCTTTTCATGCCACAAGAATTTGGCTCTACATATTCAAATCCAAATTGAGAATAGAGTTTGTCTGCAGGCCTATTAGCAATCAAACATACATATGCATGTTGATCAGTGTTCTGCTCTAAATAGGAATCAATTTCTTTCATAATCATTTTTCCTAAGCCTTTATGCTGATAATCTGGATCTACCATAATATCAGAAATAACAAAAGTTATGCCTTGATCACCAACAATTCTTCCAAATGCAATCAACTTTTCCTTATCCCATAAAGTAACAATGAACAATGAATTTTTTAAGGCAATCTCAGTCTTTGATAAGTCTTTTGTTCCCATTCCTGTTCTATGTCTTAAAGAAATATAATCTTTTGCTGAAGGAGCACTATATCTTATATCCATGCCTATTTCTACCTCCGTTATTATAAATAATTTTCAATTAACTTTACATTTCTAGGCTTTTAATAGCATTTTCTGCCCAAGTAGAATCTTTATATATAGCTCTACCTACACCGATAAGATCAGCTTTTCCTGTAGAAAGTAGTTTTTCAGCAGCATTAATTTCAGTTATTCCACCAGTTAGAATAACTGGAACTGACACAACATCCTTGATAGCTTCGGTCAATGATGAAAAATAACCTTGTCCTGTTAGGTTTGGAACACTATAACCACAGAACCCACCAGAAATATCAAGAATATCTACTCCTGCTTTTTCAAAAGCCACTGCTGCAATTTTGCTATCTTCAATTGTAACTCCATCCTTCATATAATCAGAAGCACCTAGGCGAAGAAGAATTGGGAAATCATCTCCAATAACATCACGTATTGCTTTAATAATTTCCAAATGAATCTTAATTCTACCTAATATATTGCCTCCATATTCGTCTGCTCTCTTATTTGTAAGAGGAGAAAAAAATTGGTTTAGAAGATACCCATGGGCAGAATGAATCTCCACTCCATCAAAACCAGCTTCTTTTACACGTAGTGCAGCATCCTTAAAACATTTAACAATATTCTTGATTTCATCTTTATTAAGTTCCTTTGGAATATCGCCTTTACGTGGATTCACTATAGGTGAAGGTCCAACTGGTTCATATCCTGTAACATCTTTATAAGCTGCACTTCCAGCATGATTAATTTGCATTACTGCTTTAGATCCATTTTTATGGATAGTGTTTGCCAATTTTTTTAAGCCTTCTACAGCATTATCATCTGCTATAGAAAGTTGTCTTTCGCTAGCCTTTCCTTGTTGTGTAATAAAGCTATGTTCTATAATAATCAACGATATATATCCACCTTGTGATTTTTTATCATAGTAATCTAATAGTTCTTTGCTAATCTTTCCATCCTGTTCAGATTTTGAAGTAGCAATAGGCGGCATAACTAATCTATTGTTCAGAACCAATTTACATTTATTCAGTGTTTTAAGTAAATATGACATTTTTATATCCTCCCTAAAATCATAAATTTTGTTTTCTCCCAAAACTCCTATATCTTTATTAACACTAGGTACTTCATTTTTTCATGGTTATTAATTTCAGCAGAAGGTACTGATATACCTGTTTTTAATAATTCTTCAACAATCTTATCACTCACCTTTATGTCCTTATACTTTCTTATACTTGTTCTATTAAATATAGCATCCAGCTAGACATCAGTGTCTATGTCAATATCATCCTAATCCCTAAACTATCTATATGCAAAAAATATAAAGCAATGGGATGCCTTTTAACAATTTTTTCAAAAACTTAATATAGTGAAAAGCCAAAGAACTAATTACTATGTCAAGTGAATTTTAAATAAAAAAATATCCTCTATAGACTTACAGATATAGCATATATTTTTATCTGTCTTTTCTTTTTCTACTGTAAGCATTTTTTCTGAAATATCAACTCCGATGACATCCTTTGCATCATGTTCTCTATTACATATTAACAATGCAATCTAAATCCAAGACACATTTGTTGAGAATCATTATAGTAATACACTTATTTCTATATTTTTTGCCTAATATTTCTCCTGGCAAGCCATCTATTTCTCATATTTCGCCTGAAATAAATCCATTATTAATTATACTAGATGATTCAGTCCCTCCTCTGATGTTAGCATTTCAAGATTATCAAATATCTTTTTTTCATTCCAATTCCACCATTGGAGCTTTAGCAGCAATTCAATTTTCTCATCACTAAAACGTTTCTTAATAAATTTAGCAGGATTCCCACCATAAATTGCATAAGGCTCAATATTTTTTACTATTGTCGAGTTAGCAGCAATTATCGCACCGTCACCAATCTTAACACCTGGCATGATGGTAACATTTTGACCAATCCATACATCATTGCCAATCACAGTATCACCCTTAAATGGTAACTGCTCTACTGTGGGGGTGACCTTTTCCCAGCCTCCTGCGAAAATATTAAAGGGATAGGTTGTAATTCCATCCATTTTATGATTCGCTCCGTTCATAATGAACTTGATACCCTCTGCAATTGCGCAAAATTTGCCTATTATCAATTTGTCTCCCAGGAATTCATAATGGTGTTCTATATTATCATAAAATTTCTCTGGAGATTTTTTGTTGTCGCTATAATAAGTGTATTCACCGATTTCAACATTTGGTCTTTTAGGCAAATTACTTATATAGCAAACCGTCTTTATATTTTCATTCGGATAAAGCTTTTTCTTATCTGGTCCAGTCATAGAATACTCACTCCTCTCTAGATTTTTTTATTTTTTCATAAAGCCCTATTATAATCATTAAAAAAACAAGCCTAATTGGAGTAAATCATATTCACTAATTTCTCCATTGGAAGACTATATGCATCTATGTTTATACTCATATATTTATCACCCTTTCACATTTATAAACAAAACAAAAACCTTCCGTGCATAAAAGCTTTGGAAGGTTTATAGATATCACATATAAATAAGATTAGCACAGAAATTAAATAATTAAAAATAATTTAGTAAGTGCTCTATAAATATACTCTAAATATGATACTATCATAATCCTATCCAAAACTCTTATAGCAGTTTATGGCAATTCTAACTAGACTCTCCTATTTAAAAACATAAAAGATGTTTGAATTTCACCATAACTAATTTAACTACTTAAAACTGGATAAGATTATTTGATCATTTTAGCTGATCACCCCTTATTTTTATTTTAATATTTCACATTGATTATAAAACTTTTAGCTTATAAATGTCAAGAATCATGTCTTCAACAATTTAAATAACTATGACTAATAATTTTTTAAGAATAAAAATTGACCTGCTATAGAATTTTCATCTAACATTAGATCGTCCAGAGTTCCTGCTGAAATTACTTTGCCTCCAATGATTCCACCTTCTAGCCCGAGATCTATTATCCAGTCAGAAGCCTTTATGACTTGTTGATTGTGTTCTACTACAATTACTGTACTTCCCTGAATCTACTGTTTAGTTTAGAGGTATAAGAGAATTTTCTACATCAATTGGCTGTAATCCTGTTGTTGGTTCATCGATTAGATATAGATTATTCTTACCATCGTTATTAACCAACTCTTTCGCTAGCTTTAACCGTTGTCCTTCGACCCCAGAAAAAGTAGTTAATGCTTGACCCATCTCTATATAGCCAAGCCTACATCTCCAAGCAACTTTAAAACATATACAATTTTAGAATAATCATTGAAGACATTCAAAGTATCTCCAACAGACACCCGTAGAATGTCCTTTATAGAATAATCCTTATATTTTATTGATAACACCGTATTATTAAATTGGTTTCCACCGCAAACTGGACAAGAAATTTCCAAGTCCATGAAAAATAGCATGTTGTTTGTTACATATCCAAGTCCTTGGCAATTTTCGCAACGTCTTTCTTTCAATTTAAACGAAAAATGCTTAGTGGTTAATCCTCTGTCTTGAACATCCTTTAATCCATCAAAAATTCTCCTTATTTCAGAATAAACCCCAGAGTAAGTCGTCACATTTGAGGGCTTGATTCTAGTAAGGGAAGCTTACTCCACTGCGATAATCTGGTCAAAAGCTTCAGCTCTGGTGCCCAACCGACAATCTCTTTTATCATTTCATGTCTATAGCATCAAAAAAATTAATATTTTTTTACAATATGTTTATATATTTATTAATCATGGTGCCTTTTAATTAATAAAGAAGGGTAAACATGTTCTATTAATAACTGTTCGAAATATTCGTACTGTTTTTCTTGTTTGCTTAATAAATTCTTTATTATATTCTTTCCGTTAAAATAAGAAAGAGAGTAAATTCTTTTAAAGACTGATTCTTTAAGATTGGTAATAACACGATATAATACTTCATCAGATTGCAAAGTATATTCTTTCATATATTTCTTTACCTGTTCTTCTGAACAACCGTCATTAAGCAAAATAGCAGCATTTCCATAAATCTGGTCTAATGAATTTGTTCTAGCAGCTTTAATTAAACAAGCTAAGTTAACATCATCTGTTTTTATATCTAGTCTTTTATATATATTTTCCTGCATCCATCTTGCTGCATCTTCTGGTTCGAATATTATGTCAAAAGCAATCTCTCCAATTCCTTCAGAAATAACAAGTCTTGGACTAATTAGAATAGCTATTTGATGTTCAGTATAATCAATAGCATGTGAGTATTCCATTTCCTTCATGCAAAACTCCGTATGGTGCCCAGGGTATAATTCATGACTTATAACAGGCAATAAGTTAAATACATTCAGTGGAATATCTTCATTTATTTGCATAAGCGAACTATAATTCCCTAGATACCAAGTAGCTGCTCCAAATTTTTTATTGGAAATCATCTTAAGTATTACTTTTTCCTCTACAGGAAGATCTACTACTTTTTTTGTACGTTTACGTATTTCATCTATAACAGAATTTATTATAATCATTTTTTCATTTCTATTTTTAAAAGAATAAATATTTCTTTTATTCCAGTTATCAAACCTATTAAATATATCTCCTTTACCAGGTAACCCTTGCTTATATAATTCTATTCCTTGTTTAAAATATTCTTCAGGAACCCATTTTAATTCAATATCTAGACATTGTTCAACTTGTTTATTAAAGCTAATTTTTTCCTTATTCAATATACGTAATGTCATTTCCATCGCTTGAACTTGCTTTTCTAAAAACTCATATCGTTGATTTTCAAAATTTTGCTTAGGTAAAGCCTGTATCAACCTACTTGCAGATTTCATTAAGTTACCTATACTTTTATAATTTTCCTTTACTACTATTTCACTTAGTTCATCAGGCCCAATATATGCATCAATAAAATGATCACCAGACTTTTTAAACAGTTTATCAATCCGAAGTGCCAACAGAATGTATTCTTTAAACCATGGATGTAACATAATCCTCCTCCTCTATTATTAGATTATTAACTCAAAATCTAAAGTAGTTAAAACTCCTTTAGTTAAATATATCTAACTGGGTATACCCAAGCACAATATCTTTTTTCTTATTTACTGATGATCTAATTGTTCTTTTCAGCAGTAAATTTCTACCGAATGCACTGTCACCTCACAGGGTGATGAAGGGTAGATTATGCTCATAATTTGTATATTTTATGTAACTATAATTTCTCCTTAATAGGTAAAAGTAAATCAATTTGAATAGTACTGTCATCAGGCGAAAGCATATATTTATTAATATAATTTAAATGTTCTTCCATACATTCCTGCTCAATTAATTGCTCTTTGAGATTGAGTTCATATTTGCTGTTATTTTGCACCCAATTAAGTAGTTTGAACCACTCATCAAAGTTCCCCATAGGGATCATATAAGCGCAATATAAATCCCCGGCAAAATACTTTTTGACAAAAGGAGGGTTTACTTCATAATCATCGGGAATAGTAATCCATCTTTCATAACCATGGTCACTTCCATCTGGCTTGTTTCCATTCGGATTGTTAAAACCGTAATGCCTGAAGTCTGGCTTGATTTCAAAAAGTTTTGTGTCCCTAATAAACTGATTCAGCAAATTACCACTTTCAATTTCAGGAACGTCACCTATACAATGAATACTTGCTACTGTGGAAGGTGACACATAAATAATTCTTACCTCATTATCATGTAATTTGTTTAAGCTTTCGACTGCTTTACTTAGCTCTTTCATTGATTTTTCCTCCTTAAAATTGATCTTAGAAAGGCTCAATGGTTCAACAATCCTTAAAATATCATTATCCTGAAGTAAGTCCAACTTGACATTGACTTTTATACTTTCACTCAGTCGAACAACCAATGTATTCAAAATAGTCCTTATAGTTGTGAGAGCTATTATTTCATTATCAAGCTCAGAAATGTTTTGCTGAAATACTTCAATTATCTCTGTTTGTTCGGTATCTTGAAAAACAAGTTTTATATGTTTTAAAAG
This sequence comes from Brassicibacter mesophilus, assembly GCF_050433385.1. Classification (NCBI taxonomy): domain Bacteria; kingdom Bacillati; phylum Bacillota; class Tissierellia; order Tissierellales; family Thermohalobacteraceae; genus Brassicibacter; species Brassicibacter mesophilus. The sequence goes on along the minus strand of NZ_JBNPXI010000020.1, from coordinate 85,101 downwards.
TATCCGCAATTTTCGCAATATGTTAACTTGCTACAGACGCTTCACAGCAGCTTCATCATATGTACAATATGCATAATCCTTTATCTTTGTACTTGCCAATATTTCAATTTGTTCGTAAGATGCTGTCAAGTAGGGATTAAGAAAAATTGGTATTTCAGTTATTTACGTCAATACCATGCATACAGTTGTCTCGGTTTATATAGTGTAGATAATCCGACTACTCATGCGGCTATATCGTTACGGAGACAACATGGCAGTTTGCTTATACTATTCATTGCTACTCACCAACTGAAAACAGATAACCCGAACTATACTTGTCACAACCATCAAGAAATACTTCCGCAGTCCAGTATTTTTCTGGGTACGGAATATTAACGCCATCGCCGAGGATAATATTGCGCGTGACATCGTACATGGCATCGTTATCGTAACCCTCACGGGAATGCATGGCGTCCATGTCGCCGGAGAACGTTGCGAACGCGAAGCGCGAATAGTAAGGCGGCCCCGCCTCAGGAACGTCGTGCGGCACAAAGTCAAACGCGAGAAATCCATCAGGCACAGGAGTGTCCGCTTTCATGAACCGCCCCCAAACACCATGCCACGGGCCAACATCCACGCCTAGCCCGTAATGGTGCATAAACAAAACATCATAGTCAAAGTCCGATTTATGCTCGTTCATGGCGTCCAGAATACAGAAAAGTTTCTTGCGAACCTCCATATTGTCTAAGTCATCGCTTTCCCGCCCGATAAAGCGCATAGCGGACATTTTTTTGTATTCAAAGCTGTCCACTTTGAAGCCCTTTTGTTGCCTCTCAACCATATCTGGCATAAACAGCGCCCACTGTACCCCTGCATCGCTGTCCTTCAAGCAATTGATATATCCAAATAAATCTACACTATCAGTACCTGTAGGGCCTGTTTTATTGCCTGCAATTTGCTCCCGTATACCGCGCTCCCGCATGGCATAAAAGTCATCAAATACCTGGGCTACCAATTCTTGTAACCGCTTGTCATGAACCAACCCCGACAGCTCGTCATCAAATCGATCCAACGCCTTGAACACCGCTGCGTTAACCACGCCAGACGGCTCTAATTCTGACAAGTACGCCCGAAGTTGTGCGTTCTGTTCTTTGAACCGCGCAAACACGCCCTGTATCAAAATTTGCTCGTTTTCGGCGAGTTTTTCGTCACTCCATTGTGAATCGTCCAGCACCCATTCGGTCAACGCATCAAAAACGCCCGGATTTTGCCCCCTTGCTTTAGCCGCCCAGCTAACAATCCTTTTGTATTTCTCGGCATCCGTCAGTTTCTCGCCCTTTTGCCATTCGATGTCGCTCCAATAAAACTCGTCAATCAGTTTACGTGACATATCAAATCCTCCTTGAATGATAACGTTAATGGACAGCGGAAAAAACAGCTTAACCTTTCCCCACTGCACTTTCGATGGCGGCACGCCGTGAAACCGCGTAAACGCCTTGGAAAAGCTCTCCTGCGTATCGTATTGATACCGCATAGCCACATCAATGATTCTGCTATTTGGTTGTAACAAATCTTGTGCAGCTAAACTAAGTCGTCTGTTGCGGATGTACTCGCCTATGGTCATGCCCATCACCAAATGAAAAATAAGCTGAAAATGCGAGCTTGACGCATAGGATTGGTTCGATACTTCGTCTATGTTAATATCGTCAGTCAAGTGCTTTTCGATGTAATGAATAGCTTTCGAAAGACATTGAATCCAGTTCACAAGCCACCCTCCTTTCAATGAATATTTTACAATAGCATCACCCATAAAGTCATGTCTTAAAATGCGGCGTTTTGTCCGCTCTAAAAAACTCACCGCTAAGAACAGTTTTTAATTATAATGGTTCCGTCTATATTTCAATCAATAGGCATTTAACAAAGTCTTCAAATATACGATTTAATCTCTCATAATATAAATTTACAGCACCTGCGCAAATCAAGTAGTAAGCTCATATAATAAAACAACTTTGCCTTAAATAATACCAACCGAACCATTCATTGTCAATTCAGCGTTTTAGTCCCAACCGAACATCAGCCCCATCTTTTCGTAATAACGCAACGTTCTTGTGGAAATATTGAAGCTTCTTGATACCTCACTAATTGTCATCAAAACCACCATCCCCTTTCCAATTAAATTATAAAGGACAACATGACATCAAAGTCAATAGTAATTTATAAAATATCTTTACATGAGATTATATAGAAAGTCTTTAACTATAAAATCTATTCCCGTATACTTAATTCACTCCTGGCTGTACGTCTGAAATGATGCAAACCATCATTATACAACTAATATCTTTGTAGTAAAACATGTATAGAGAAGGGAGCTTACGGCAGCAAAAATCTAGCCTATTCATCTTTTATAGTTTTTTCACTTTTGTAGGAATCATAATTGCCAAGATAGCTTACGAAAGCTTGATCTTCTATTGCAATTAATCTATCACAGATTTTATTAATAAAATATCTGTCATGGGAAATAAAAAAGATTGTCCCCTTAAAATGAGATAGTGCCGCCTCTATACTTTCTATAGAAGCTATATCCAAATGGTTTGTTGGTTCATCAAGAATTAATAGATTGACATTTTGAAAAAGTAGTTTACTTAGCTTTAGACGGACTCTTTCACCTCCAGATAAAAGTTTGATCTTTTTGAAAACATTCCCCCCAAAAAACATGAATTTTGCTAAATACTCTCTTGCCTTTCCTTCAAGGACAGAAATATCCTTCCGAAAATACTGGAGGACTGTGAGTTCTTCATTTTCAAAAACTATGTTCTGAGGTAAATAAGCCATCATTACATTTGCACCTAAAACCACTTCACCTTTATCTGGTAATACCTCTCCTAGCAGCATTTTCAGAAAAGTGGTTTTGCCGCAGCCATTAGGACCAACGAGTGCAACCCTTTCACTATATTTAACTAAAAGATTGGAATCTTTGAAAATTATTCTATCTTCAAAACTTTTGGATAAATCTGTAGATTTTATTACTATATCTCCTGAGCGTTCCGTTGTTTTAATATTCATCTTCATATTACTCTTGTTTAAAATGGGCTTTTCAATCCTTTCCATTTTATCAAGCTTAGTTTGCATACTAGCAACCCTTTTGAAAAATTTATTGTTATCAGCTTTCATAGCCCACTGCTTTAATTCCTTGATAGACTGTTCAATACTATCTATTTTCTTCTGCTGCTCTTTATAATCATTGGATTGAATTCTTAACTTCTCTTCCTTTTGCCTAATATACTCAGTATAGTTACCCATGTAAGATTCACTTTCTTTATTCTCTATCTCAATGATTTTTGCAACAACATGATTAAGAAAGTATCTATCATGGGATACAACAATAACTATTCCTTTATAGTTCTTGATGTAGGTCTCTAACCATTCTACTGAATCCATATCAAGATGATTGGTAGGCTCATCAAGTAGTAACACATCTGGGGCATCAATTAGAAGTTTACCAAGAGTAACAGTCGTTTTCTCTCCACCACTTAGCAAATTAAAGTCCTTATTCAAAAAGTTTTCATCAAATTTTAGTCCTTTGCATATCTTGCTTATCTTTTCTCCAATTTCATATCCTCCCTTGAATTCATATAACTGGGTTAGCTCACTGTATTTCGTCAAAGTTTTTTTTAAATCATTGTCATCAAAATTCATCATATCTTTTTCTAGCTCACGCATTTCCATTTCTATACGATATATCTCTTCGAAGCTTAAGTTTAAAACATCTATTACCTTCATTTCATCATCATATTGTGGTATTTGCTCAAGATAGGCGCAACTAGTATATTTGGAAATATTCACCCATCCCTCATCATATCCAGGAGGGACCGGAGCATAAGGATACCCCGCACAATGATTAAGCTTTAATATTCCTGCAATTAATTTAAGAATGGTAGTCTTACCGCTTCCATTATCACCTATTATGCCTACCTTTTCGCCCTCTTTAATTAGAAATGAAATATTCTTAAAAATAAGCGCTGTACCCATATATTTTTTTACACAATCAAAAGATATTTCATGCATTTTAATTTTTTCTCTCCATTCTAAAACTTATTGAAATATAAATACCTCTATAAAACAAACGTTATTATTTTTTTATACAACTTGTGGTAATTTATCATCAATATATAATATATCATGTGCTTACATGAGTTAATACCTTAATCTTTTTTCATAAAAATACTTGAAATCGATAGTCATTAATTATATCAATTACTGTATTTAAAGGAGACCTACTATATGGAAATTTTAGTAAGTTACTAATCTTATTAATGTATATCATAATTCTTTTCTTTTTTATAAACAACATAGAACATTATCACAGTGAAGTAATTTTTTATAGGGGATTGCTTCTATTAAAAAGAATTATTTTTGAATAGCTGATCAAAAGTACATATTTATTAAGCATGCATTTTTTGTTTAAGGATGATTTGTTTTATAGGTTCAAAAATGGTAATATATGTACATAATGTAATAAAAAAGGGGATAACATATGAAAATACATAACCATATGACGTATATTAATATTAATGAATTGTATCATGAATTTCAAAAATCATACAATCATTATAAACAAGAGGAATTGAATCTAATGAAAGACCAAATTATAAACCTTGTTGAAAATAAAGTGATTGATGCCATCAGATTAAACGATGAATGGTTTGTAAATGAACTTGATGCGAGTCATTATGTCCATACCATGATCAATAAAGAAAGGTCTGAAAAAGTCTTTTATGGTGGAAGATTTGGTTTTGATTTATCAGACACAAAACTTGAGGGTAGAATCTTAGATTTAGGTGGAGGTGGTGAAGGCGTCATCGGTCAACTAAAAGGTGAGCAAGTGATTGCGATTGATCCTAATAAAGGTGAATTAGAACAAGCTCCTGAGGGTGGGTTAAAAATCGTCATGGATGGAAAAGATCTAAAATTTTTAGATCACACGTTTGATACTGCAACATCTTTTTTTACTCTAATGTATATACCTAAAGCGGATCATAAGCAAGTTTTAAGTGAAATCTATCGTGTTTTAAAAACGAATGGTGAGTTTGTAATGTGGGATATTAACATTCCACAAATTAATGAACCTCAAAAAGAATATTTTGGCGTTTATCTTGAAGTGCATCTCCCCAAAAAAATACAAACAGGGTATGGTGTGAGGTTAAGAGAACTTCAAAAAGAAGACTATATTGAGTTGGCCAAATCAGTAGGATTTGAAATTGTTGAAGCAATCGATTATGGCATAACTGCCTTTTCCATTCGATTTATCAAAAGATAAAGAAGGGGCTATCAATAAAAAAATCATAAAATTCTTTAAAAATATTGATAAAGTATAATATTTAAGGTTACTAGCGAAACTCACAGTAGGGCTCATTTGTTAATAATGAACATCCGGGATTTTTACATTACCATCAATTTCACCCTCATCAAGTGTTATAACATATCTCTTTTAAATGTAAACAACCCCCAAACCTTTCGGTATGAGGGTACTTATCTTTATATTGAATATTTGCCGAATATTTAAAACCCTGAATATATAGCTTATTTTCTAACTATCAACGCCACCGTCTCCACGTGCCTTGAGAGTACAATAATGATGTCGTCTGGATCTGTTTATTCCTTGATGGGAGAGTATTTTCAAACATTTTATGTTTCATATTAATACCCAATTTCTAGCACAGAAATTTAGCTTATTATAAGTTTGATTATTTTGAAAGCAGATTAAACATTATCTGGGCCATTTCTGCCCTTGTAGCCCTCCTTGTAGGATTGAGTTCTCCAGCACTTCCAGTTATTGTTCCCTTTTCTATCAGTAATGTAATTGCTTGTTTTGCCCATGATTCTATCTGTTCTGCGTCTGTGAAATCTGCCATGGTCATCTCAGAACTACCTTCTGGAAGACTACCGATTATCTTCAATGCATTATATATTAGAACAAACATCTCTTGGCGAGTAATCTCTCTCTCTGGTTCGTATCTGTTGTTTCCTACACCTTGGGAAATACCTAGAGCTTTTGCTGATGACAAATAGTTTGTATAATATGTGTTCCCAGCATCTGCAAAATTATCTGCTGGATATACATCAGGAGAAAATCCATATGCTCTCATGAGCATCGTTATAAACTGACCTCTAGTTAGTTTATCATCAGGACTGAAATTCCCATTGCCTGTTCCTGTTGTAATACCTCTTGCAGCTATGAAGTTTACAGCTTTACTGTACCACTGGTCATTTCCCACATCTTTAAAGTTTATTTTGTTATATACTATACCATAATCACAGAAATAGTTAGTATGAAATTTCATAGTTCTAGTAGTAGCATTATAAACTCCATTAGGTATGGATCCTACATTACCACCTTCATCAATGTGCCATATCACCATACTTTCAGCATTGAAAAGCTCATCATCATTTAGAGTATATGGTATTGATATAGATATTGGTATATAAGATTCCTTCAAGTCTATTTCTTTTCCATCAACTAACATCGTAAACTTCGTAAATGGCCTCTCCCCTATGGCTTCTCCTATTTTTCTTGGCAATAATGACTTATCACCAGATTCAATAGTAATACTGGTGGTCTTATCTAGGTTTTCTGACATTGCAGAAAACATGACTCTTGAGAGCGTTATACTTCCTAAAGGTGTATCAAAGGTAATTAATCCATTATTAGATGAAGTTATTAAACCTACTGGTACCTCCAAGGCATATGATTTTGCTCCAGAAATCTTCGGAATAGACAATACTACATTTTCATTTTCCGTAAAGCTCTTACCTTCCAACGCCCCAAAGGTAATTATGGCATTGCCATCTATAATCCTTATTGAAACCCTATGTTGTATGCCATTTATAAGGACAGTCATGGTGGAATTATTCTCAGTTTCTCTATCATCTACTTTCCCACTATTATCATTATCTTCTTCATCTTCTTCTCCACTATCTTCAGAACTGAGGTTTCTAATATTGACAATATAATCCTGTTGCTGTTCTCCATTCACTACGGTTACTACAAATCTGTTTATTCCATAGGATAGGGTAACAAGCTGAGAGATTGTAATTGGACTACCATTTTGTTTAATCGTAATAGTGCTTTCTGGGTCTTCTGCCTCTGCTAAAATAAAGGTTTTCTTCAAATCCTTAACATCAATATCATATTGGTATACATCATCTTTAAAATCTAGATAAACTCCATCCATTTTAAGCATTGAAAGCTTTGTACTATTCTCATTGATTTCAGTAAAGAAAACATCCACTAATGCACCTTCCTGTGTAAAATCTAAACTAGTATTAAAACTCTCCTCTCCACGGATTTGAACTAAGCTACTTAAACCATTATTTGGGTCATAGCTTTGCTGTTTTTCTAAAATTTTACCACTTTCATCCTTGAGAAATGCTACGAAATTTCCATTGGAAATTCCATTGATGGAATTATTAAAAGCTTCTATCTTAACCTCCGTCTGTCCCTCTGTTCTATGAAGCATACTTCCAATATTAACAGGCATACCGTATTTTTCTACAAGGCTGCGGATTAATATATAGTTCATGTCGTTACCAATTTCAGCATCTTCAATAATTTCTTCATTTTCTATAACTTCAGCATTAAAAAATACTAAGGCACCGCCATCTGGAATCTCTCCATCTTCATTTAAAAATTCCTTCAAACCATCTTCATCTAAGACCATATCTAATGATAGTGCCCCATCATTTATTAATTCTAATCTTTCTCCATCTGAAATAGTTTCTTCTGAAATAGGGCTATTCATATCAAAATCAGGTGAGTTGTATATTTCCAATTTAACAGTATGAATACCTTCTTTAAGCTCACCGTAAGCCTTGTTACTGAGCTGAATGTTGAATCCTCTTTCCCTTTGTTTTTCCTTAGTCACAGTAATTTTATCTATAGCTACATCCACCATATCTAATTTTAGGATTCCACTTTTAATGTCTTTAGAATCTTCATATTCTGCAGTAATGGTATAATGTATATCATCGACTGGGTCGGGTACAGGGAAAAACACAACTAATTCCTTAGTATCCCCTGGATTTATATATTCATCAAATGTATGAGTTACACCTTCAATGGTTATAGTTATATTATCAATTGACTTGATTCCCAGGTTTTGAATATTGAAAGCTACAGGCATATCCATCCCGGGAATAACATCCTCAAATAAATAATCAGGTTCATCAACAGATATTTCATTTTGATAGCTAAATTTTGCCGTAATTAAATCACACTTTTCATCTATAGAACTGTAATCAGATACCATCATAACAAATTGAAGTTCATCTGTTTCTGGAATTGTAACTACCTCATAAAAATCAGCAGTATTTTCCCCATCTAGTTCTACTAATTTAACCTTTCCTGAATATCCTATGGTTCCGTCAGCCTCTTTTATTAGCTTTATTCCCCATATATTATCTCTATAAATATCTGAAGCACCTTCTGCTGAGCTTATATCTGGTTCGTCCCATACAATTGTTAAATCATCCAGATTTTTCGCTCCTTTTACAAAGCAAAAATCCGAGTAAGAATAATTACTTATTTCTGATGGATTACCGATCTCTTGTTCAAGTTCTTTATATAGATTTCCATTACCATCCATGGCTAGAATTTGAATAGTATTCTCTGTGTTCCAACCAATTACAAAACCTTCATCACCATCTGGTAATTCAACAACAGTAATTTGTGGATTTGTATCTTGAATATCATCATTAGTCAATCGAAGATTGTTCTTTATTTTTCCTTTCTCATCAAGCAAAGTAGCCATAATTTCTGAGCTACCTCCTTCTTTTTTAACCTGATAAAGAACAGCTGATGTTCCGTCTGTTAGCATTGCTACTTGAGTATCTTCTACATGATCAATAGTATCGTTATATAATACCTTAGGTACATCCCAATCCGTCCCATCGTAAGTTGAATACAATATTTCATATCCTGCACTAAAATCCAAAGGATTTTCTCGATCTCCTGGAATCACACTATGCCAAGCAACAATTGCCCTGTTTCCTTTTGCAGCTACAACAGGTACCATATCTGATGTACTATTGTTGGTCAATTGTATGGTTTCAAATTCTCCCGTACTAGAATCATATACTGCTGTCATTATTTCTGTAGCATCTAGTACATTTACTATATCCTCATCAGTAGCTTCTTTCCCTTCCATGTCTTCAATATCTGTAAATGTTCGTGTCCACACTACTACAGCATTTCCCTCTGTACCAGCGATTGCTGCATCGCTATCTGGGTAGTCAGATGATAAGATTTCCTCACCCTCTGTAAATACTCCTTCTATACTATCTCGAAGGGCAAAATTTACAGCGGTATCCTGTAGATTAGTACTATCCATATCATGAATATATACCATTATTTTCCCATCTTCACTCATTACAGGATTAGAAGAAGGATATGCATTAGTTAAAATTGGGCTTATACTCTCCGAAGAAAATATATCAAGGCTCTTTAGTCTAGATCTTCCAGAACCTTCACCCCATGACCTATAGTTATTGTAAAGATAGTTTCTATCTTGGAATGTTAAGTTATCAATTTCGGACTCATATTCTTCCTCAGCTTCAATGATATAATATCCGTCACTCATTCTGATAATTTTACCACTTTTGAAAACATCGTTGATTTCGTTAAAATCATTATATGTCCATGATTTCCCTGCACTTAATAGCTCATACTTTCCTTTTTTAGAAAAGAATAGAAATTGAAGCTTATATTCTATACCAGTTGATCCTGATACAGTTAATTTCTGTCCATTTTTTGAAATATCCTCAAAATCGTACCATAAAAATTTCTGTTCATGGTTAATTTGTCCATATGGACCTATTTTTATTGCGGTGACTTTTAAATCAACACCTGCTCCACCAAAACCGTAGATATATCCATTAGGCCTCAACTCAGTAATATAGGCTGTTGAATCTTCAACTATATCATAGATGGTTTTTAACCCAATTTCTGTTGTTACTCCAGTTTTAAATTCTGCTGTAACAGGAAATCCACCTATTGAGGTGTTGTGAATTTTAGAATAGTGAACTCCTCCGCCGATATAACTATCGGATTTAAGCAGTCTCATATCCCATTTGTTTTTATTCTTATTCCAGTAGATTTGACATTCCATATAGGAACCGCCACCATAGGTTTTACTCCTACCAGATACTCCTATTCCAGATTTCGCTTCCTCCATAGTCTTTTTACTCTGCTTAATGTAATTACCCTTGCCCATAGCCTTGATATCACTAAAACCAGGTAGATACTCATAAGATGTTGATTTCCCTTGGGTAACAAATAATCCAGAAGGATTATCCCTTGCATAGTTGCCTAAAGAAAACCTAATTATACCTCTATATATTAAAGGATCCTCCGTAGGGATTATTTCAAGACCTATAGAACTAATACTGCCACTAAAGCCACTTAAAAATTCTAAAATCTCTTTTACATCACTATCTTCCCCGAGACTACTGTATGAACCTGCATCTTCAATAGAACTTAAGACATTGTAGCGAATATCATAGATCCCATTCTCCCAATTATTACTACTAGTCATTGAAGGAAGAAATAAATTTTGTAATATCAAAGGCTTAGATAGTTTAATTAAAGTTAGTTCATCGATTTTTCTAATAACAGGAAATAGTTGAACTGATTCTCCCCTTCCGGTACTTAAAACTAGACCATTGTTTATAGAATGTTTCATATCCATAGAAACGTGTAATACGCCCGTTCTTGAAAAAGGATAGATATCCGTAGGCTTTACTCTAGTTGTGCTTCCCCAATAAAACCCAAACTTATCTTGTAAACTAACCTCATAGATAGCATCCTTTGCATTAGAAAAAATTAAATCCATAGATACTATTGCCTCATTAAAGGTATTACCTATACCTATTATGCTATCAAAACTGTATTTTTCTCCATCCAATGTAAGGGACTGAGAAGTGACAATAACATTGTTTTGAATGCTACTATCCTTCGTTTCTTGAATTTTTCCAGATGCATAAATCCCTTTATTCGCATTGTTAGGATCTCGGATTTCATTATTTGTTAACTCTATCATTAATGGATAGTGAGTATTTTCCCTAGTAGAAACTTCAATTTTATACTCAATTTGAGTATCAGGATCTAAGCGTCCATAAATGTCTGTAAATTCTTTAGGATTAAATGTTAGATTATATATTCCATTAGTTGCACTGACAATCTGATCTTCATTGCCCTTTTTCCCGTTTATAGTAGTTCTTTCTATATATTCTCCATTGACATATACGCCTCCACGTATGATAATATCCTCTGTAAAAGGAGATCCATCATCGTATTTGTATAAATTTAGATTTACATTGTATTTACTTGATGGCACAAGCTTTACTGTGTTTTGTGGATAAATATCAAAGTTATTTGAAGAATTTTGATTGGCTACTAATTGAGAATGATTAAAAACCGTTGTACCATAAACATCTGCTTTATCTATGGGATAAAAAACCACATCACTGGCGATTCCAGTTTCTTCATATACTCCGAGACGACCCCAGTAATCTGTTTTAACTGTTTTTTCTTCTTTATTTCCATTTTTGTAGGTTACCAGACATTCACTTTGTGGATAGGTGTAAAAAACATATAGTTTATCTATAGGCTTGTCTTCAACTATAACTGGTAATGTGGTTTCTATACCTGTATTGTAGTGGGTAGCTGTTACAGAGCTAATTCCACTATCAATAGCCTCAAGAACCAGTGATGCTCCTGGCTTCATAAGCTGAGTGGTGTCCTCAGTTATATCAATATCTTTATATTTTAATACTAAATTCCCTTCATTTCCTACTTTCCAAGTAATTTTATCTGCTATATTGCTTAAATTATAGTTTTCATTATATATAGATAGCTGAGAGACTTTGTCAGAAAAATTCATTTTTCTATTATTGCTAACTGCAGATATAATTTGACTACTGTCCATCTTAGAGAAATCAAGAGATGGCTTGATAATAAGTTCATTTGTAAACTCTTCATTTACCAGTATTTTTAATGCATTGCTATTATAAATATATATCGTATATGAGTCAAAAGACCATACTTCGTCACATTCATTCTTTGCTTCCAAAGAAACAGTATATACATCTAGTAGACCATCTGGATCCACAGACTCTATTGAAATCCTATGATACCGATTCATATCTTCAGGACTATTGGCTGAATATATAGGATCTTCTCTTTTATTTTTCTTAACAGAGAGACGATACTCCGTATTTTCATTTTCATTTTCAATATTAAAACTAACATCAAAATGAGAAGAATCATCAGTCATATAAAAACTATCTGGTCTATCTAGAATAGCCTTTACAGGCAATGATTTTACACGAATATTTGCTTCTGCAGTATAGATATACCCTGTTTCATTTTCTCGAGAAGATACCTCTGCAATATAGCTATATCTATCCTTAGCAGCAGTATTGGTCAGATATTTAGAAGGTATCATGAAGAAATTATTAGCACTATCTCCTATTAAAATTTCATCCTCTGTATACACTATCTCTCCCTTTTTAAAATCATAACCATCGTAATTAGCTTCATACAAGGTATAGGTAAAAGTTGTTTCTGCTTCACTTCCTCCATATACAACATTGTTATATGGAATATTGGTAGAATATTGTATCATTACATCTTGCCCATGCATACTTTCTATGTTCTTCCCACATTCAGGAATAGATAGAAAGGAACTTCCTATAGGCATTACTGTGAGAGTGCGACTTGTCACTTCAACTTCAGTTGCCAATCCTGCATTTGATGCTGTAAGTGTGAATTGAACTGTACCAGCTTTACCTGTCAAATTAATTATCCCTGTACTGCTATTAATAGTTGCCACAGTTTCATCACTGGAAGTCCACCTAAAATACTCAGAATCATCCCAAGTAGCATCAACCTTAATATTGTAGTCCAAGGATAGATTCACTTTTCCATCAGCAGAAACCCTGTCTGTAGCAGGCCATTCTTTATACTCAATCTCTAAATCTTCAGGAGAAGTAATAAAGATAATTGGCTGAACAATATATTCTGCTGTAAGACCGTAGACCAGCTCAAACTCGCTAGACTCCATTAAATATATCTCTGCAATATACTCAATATCCTCACCAGTCAAGTTTATCGGTGGAATAAATTGCCCAGTCAATTCAGTAATAAATCCACCTTCTATCTGAGCATATAGAGGGACATCTATTGCAATCCCTTCCTGTCCTATAACTCTAGCCTTTACCACGGTTATCAAGTTTTCAGTATCGTTGAGGTTGTCCGAAAGCCAGTTAGACAAATCTGTATGTTCTTTTAGTGGAATAGAAATGTAACCCATCGGCTGTATAGTTGTACCTTGCTCTATATTCACTATAGGCTCTGCACAAAAGAAAAAATCATTTATAATATTCATAGTATTCATATTAAAATCAACATAGCTAGGTAAGGCTTCTTCCTGCTCATTCCCAGAAAGATCCATTGCTCCGCTGATATTCTCTATGTATAATATTCCATTATTTTCATATAACTCTTCATCTACTTCATAAAGAAAGGTTAAGCTTTCAGAAATTGTACCATCTTTTTCTATTGGATAATAGTATTCATTATTTATACTTATTCTAATATCATCGATATAAACAGGCTCATTATATCTCAATATAATGGGAACAGTATCACCCAAAGATACATCTGAATCTAACTCAAAAGGCCTGTCAATTCCATTAAATATAGGTGCTTCTTGGTCTGAAAACCGTATTTGCTCCGAACTATCGAAACATGTATAAACCGCTTCCGTAACAGTCGAATAATCTAGGGTAAATTTAAGTGATGTACTCACCGTATTACCTTCAAGATTTCTGCCTAGTCCTACATTTTCAAGTATTTCCTCTCCTCCAAAGGAGATTTCAGTTTCGCCATCCAATATCAATGCTTCTTCTTTCTCAAAATAAGTATCATTTTTAATTTTGTAATTAGCCGAACCTGTAGCTCCACTTGTATTCTCAATGTAGCCTGTAGGCAATTGGAGATGTGTAAATACGCCCATATCAATCATAGTTCGTACATCATCTTCAATATCTATATCAATTGTAATTTCTTCCTTTTGATTTATATACTTCAATGGGTCTTCGGGGATGCTTTCAACATCCTCCAAATCTTCTAAATCATAGAGATACTCACCAGCATTTTCATATGCAATTTCATAATCAAAGCTATTTTCTATAGGTACAGGTATAGTTTCACTTCTTTTACCATCTGAAAACAAAGCATTCTCAATATTATAACAATAAATAAAAAATATACGTTCTCCTGTCCAAAAATCATCAACTTCTGATATCTGGCCATATTCTGTAGGTTTATGTATCCATGGTTTAAGTTCAATTTCCAGTTCTATCTCTGTTTCTCCTGCTTCAAAGGATATCTTGCCAGAGTCCACACTTTTTATTTTGTCAATATAGGAGCTTCCTGATAATAATCTATAGTCGAAAGAAACTTGTTCATTTCCCGGATTATCAAGAGTAAATCTAACCCTAGCTGACCTTGGAGCTGTTTCATCTATTTCTCCATTATTTATAATTTGGTAAGATATTCGTGTTCTGTGCTCTACTTCTGATTGTTCTTCTATAGAGGGTACATCCTCCCATGATAATGGTAGGGTTATACCCTCTGTGGATAGTTGGTTTATAAGAGAATCTAAAGATGATTCATGAGTTATTGAAGGCAATGAATACCCATCATGATCGTAAGTTTCTGTCCCTCCTTGAGCCAAAACCTGAATTGGTATAATGTTTATAAACATAATCAGGACAAGAAAAATTGAAAAATACCGTTTCATTAATCTCACTCTCCTTTAATTGACTTAAATATGGTATTATATATAAAAACAAAACTTTTTATGACTACAGTCATATTTGCTATCATTATATACCATATTCTGTTATAATTCAACAAGGAGGTTAAAAATATGAAAAAAGAAATTTCTAACTATAAAAATACAAAAGGAGAAAAAACAAAACGAAAATTACTTGAAAGTGCCACACGACTTTTTGAAAATAACGATTTTAATAATGTAACTGTAGACGCCATTGTGGAAGCAGCAGGAGTATCGAAGGGTACATTCTATATATATTTTGAATCAAAGGATGCATTAATTGCCAATATTCTTTCCGATTATGTCACTATTGTAGACTCTGACTATAAAAATCACTTAAGCTCTATTACACCTGATACTAAAGCTGATGATATTATACTTTCCCTCATCGCTAAAATTTCTGATGTCCTGATCAATACAATTGGCCGCGATAATATGAGTTTCATCTATAAACTACAGCTTGATAAAACATTTAATACAGATTCCATCAAGGGTTATAACCGAGAATTATACCAAATCTTTAGTGATGTCATTCAATTGGGTCTAGATCAAGGCATTTTCCATAGAGAAATTCCATTGCAAACCATAACAAACCACTTTGTCATGGCTATTAGAGGTATTAGCTATGAGTGGTGTATACGCTATCCTGATTTTGATTTGAAAGAACAAGCACTTTTACACTTTCAATTGCTTTTAAAGGGGATTCAAGTAGAAAAATAAGAAAAGCCTGTAAATCATTTTATGTTTATGATTTACAGGCTACTTTTTTGACATAATAAAAGATCCGATTTCTCAAATCTAATGGTATGAAAAAGCACCCATCAGTTCTGACAGATGCTTTCGAATTAAGCTTTATTGAGATTTGATATTATATTTTGGGTCGTATTTCTCCATAGATGCCTGTACAGCCATGAAGGCATTACAGTAATCCTCTTCCTTGCAAGGTTCGCCTTGGAACATCATATAATCTGCAGCGAGAAGTGTTACCACAAACAAAAAACCATTGAATGTCATCTATACACTCAATGGCTTAAACTATTGTTATTACTTAATTTTATTATTTTCAAGCTTCACTATCACCTCCACGTGTGTTTTGATAGAATAATGATAGAAATACGCATTAACATTAGAGTAGACCCCCTACGACCCACTTTGAGTTCAGGTGACATTTTTTGATAATAGAGTGAGCCAAAATTGCTTAGATTATACTTGATGCTATAATCGTCAAATTTATTATTTAAAACTATACTCTTAATAATTGATATAATAATAACTATATATATAACTATATTTATCTTTTATTTTTATCTAATAATTTTCAGCAATTTGAACTAACCATTGTTTATCTTCATAATTTTGAGTAACAAAATACTCATATGACTGTTGAGTTGATTTTCTCCATTGCAATATATAGTTCCCTTCAAATCCTTCGAAATCTATGGCATGTTTTCTAATCCAAATCATATTTAGTATATTCTTATTCTTTACCCTTTCAAAGTCTACAAATGATGTTGAAATGTTAGAAGTCGTCATAAAAATAATTTCCTTACCTTCATTGTTTCGAAAATATACTCTGAGTACAGGAGTTGTAAAATTATCATCATGATATTTAATAGTATATATTGAATATTCTTCTTCAATCTTAGGTAATTTTATTTGTCCAATCACTTGTTCAGCCTCATTAATACTACTAAATGTTAAATCTCTATTATTAGTAATTTTAAAATATCCCACTACTACAAAACTAATAATTAGTAATATAAAAATTGCTATTCTTTTATACCTCATACAATCCCCTTTCACATCTACTTATAGCTGGATAGTAAACTTGGTGGTTCTTCTTTTACAATTCTATCTTCTAATTTATATTCAGTTATAAAATCTTTTAATGCCAACTCCTGTCTAAAGGCTTCTTCAAGAGTGTCCGCAGATTTCTCTATCTCTAATAATAATGGATATTTTAGAACTGGGCTTTTCATTAGTTTAAAGTCTATTTGTAATTCTTCATTATATCCTGTTATGTTAGTGCCTATTATAGACATAAAATGCCTATGTCCTAATGATTCAAGTAATTTATTTATATTTCTTTTATTAACTTGATTGTTTCTCCCTAAATAAGATTTTAATATACAGCTCTCATTTGTTTCATCAGTTATCTCTTCATCGATTTCATTTCTTACATTAAAAATTCTACCTACATCGGGTTCCTTATATCCCAAATAAACTCGTGTTGTATTGTATTTGCTTACATTTGAAACTCTAAGTATTTTCCCAGCATTAAACAACTTAACTCCATACATCTTTGTTTCAAATTCTGTTGCTTTCTTCAAACAGCTATGTAAAAAAGGCAATATTTTAAAAGCTTCTTCTTGATTTTTAAAATAAAATCTTGTTTCTACTTCATAGAGTATTTTATTCTTCATAATTAATAATCCTCTTAATCATTTCTTGTATTTTTTTATTTTACTCTTTTCATTAAGTATTTCTTTAATGTTATCACATGCATAGGATAAAAAGAATTTTCACTATTTTCTAATAGGGAGTGTAATTCTTTCAGAGATAACCACCTAATATTCTTAGTTTCATTAGTTTTTTTTAGTAATTCTCCCTTAGCCTTACATATAAATGTTTGCACCATTATAGGATATTTTCCTTGTATATTCTGACTAGATAAAAATGGTGTATAATTTAAAACTTTATAGTTATTTGATTCGAAGATTTTAGCTTCCTTTTCTCCTTCAATATAAGTAACCTCTAGCCCTGTTTCTTCACAAATTTCTCTTCTTAAGCAATCAAATATATTTTCAAATTCTCTTATCTTTCCTGCTGGAATTTCAATTAATCCAGTTTCTATCATAGCATCCTTCTTATGCCTTTCTTGAACTAGTATATAATCTACTCCATCTATACTTTTTTCAATTATTCCACCTACACCAGGTTTAGCAAATAGTTCCATTTTAATTTCCCTCCAATAATATATTTGTTTACATTATCAATTTTAATTTTTTAGTTTAAAAGACCATCCTTCTTCTTTAGATTTTGAAATATTTATATAAACTATTTCATCTTCATTATAGTTGAAATTAGCAATAAACTCAGAACTTTGAATTACTTGGTCATTTGAGTCTGTAATTTCCACCCTAAAAGTACATCCATATTCTTCCCCCATATCAAAATGACAATTTTCATTAGGATCAAGCTTACTGCCCATAACATGAGTTTCGCCTAGCTTTTGAATTGCAACACTTTTAATGATTTCAGAACTTTCATTTGTAATAATCAGATTGTTTGGTGAATCTACTTTACTACAAGAAACCCCGAAAAGTACAGCAAGTAAACTACTTAATAGAACTAAATATAATAATATTTTTTTCATCTGGGATTACTCCTTTCATTTTAACCGTTCTACTTCCTACAAACTTGATTAATTTTATATTACAAGTATATTATAATAAAGGATTTTGTATTTAAAAAACGAATTATTTTAATAGTAATAATTAATAAAATTGATAATTTATATATAGGAGGTAGCTAAGTGAACATAGAAGCTATTGAGTCATTTATTTTACTTGCAGAAAACAAAAGCTTTACCAAAACTGCTGAGCTTCAATATGTTGTCCAATCAACAATTTCAAATAGAATAAGCGAGATTGAGAGGTATGTCGGAAAAGATTTGTTTAATAGAAATAACAGAAATGTAGAACTAACTGAGGCAGGAATGGCTTTTTTACCTTATGCCGAAAGAATTCTTATATTAAAAAAAGATGGAATTATCAAAGCTAGGTCTACAGGCAAGTTTGAAGATAGATTAGCAATTGGAATGGTAGAATCAATATATAAGGGTAATTTATCATCTATAATAAAAGATTATTTCAATAAATTCTCTACTATTGCACTAAAGCTCAAAATTAATGATTCAGAAGAAATTATACAACTTTTAGGAGACGAGATAATAGATGTTGGCTTTATATATACTAATCCTAAGTTAAGCAAATTTGAAGTAATCAGCATTTATGAAGATGATATAATTTTAGTTACTAACAATAATAAAGCAAGTGTAAAAAAAGAAATTACAATTAGTGATTTACTAGAATTACCTTTACTTTATGCAGATTTAGGTCCTGACTTTTTTAATTGGTTAAGTGAAACTATTGGATTTAGTCCATTATTAAAGTTTTCAGTGAATAGGATTTCCTGTGCTGTTGATTTTGTTAAAGATGGATTTGGCTATGCCTTCGTTACTAAATCATCAGTAGAAAAAGATTTGTTTAAAGGAAATTTAATTCAAATTAATTTAAATGAATTTAAACCACCCTCAAGAAAAGTTTATATGTTGATTAATAAAAATAAAATAAATTCTTTAGGGGTTAAAAATTGGCTAACTATAATGGAAAATTTATACTAAAAAGATATTTTACTAGCTCTTCAATTAATAATATTATAAATACACAAATCTCATATCCCTTTATATTTCGTATAAATACGCAATATTTCTTTTTTGCGTATTTGTTTATTTCTGTGTAAAAGTACGACCCCAATAAATAAAAACCCCCCAAACCTAAGTTTGAGGGAACATAAAATTGGTCTAAATCCGCTCTATCAACACGACCGTCTCCACGTGATATGTCTGTGGAAACATATCAACAGGTTGTAATTCTTTAACTATATATCCATACTTAGTTAAATATCTTAAGTCACGTTCCTGTGTCACTGGATTACATGATATGTAGATTACTTTTTTTGGCGAAAGTTGAATAAGAGATGATAAAAATTTTTCATTACTTCCACAGCGGGGTGGATCCAAAAATACTGTATCAATGTTCTTCTTTTCTTTAGCAAGATTAATCATAAACTCCCCAGCATCATCATTATAAAAATAAACATTTCTAATATTATTTCGTTTTGCATTGTTTATTGCATCTTTTACTGCATCTTTATTTAGTTCAACGCCTATGACATTTTTTACCTTACTGCTAACAATCAATGAGATAGTACCAATACCACAGTAAGCATCAAGGACTATTTCATTTTTATTTAGCTTCGCCATGTCGATTGCTTTATTATATAATACTTCAGTTTGTATAGGATTAATCTGATAAAAGGATTTCGGCGAAATCTGAAATACACATCCACATAGAGTATCTTCTATATATCCTTTTCCATACAGTATTTTTTCAGTGTTTCCAAGTACAGCACTAGTTTTGCGATTATTAATATTCATAACAATGGTATTGATCTCAGGATGTTTTTTTAGCAGTATATTAATAAAATTCTTTTTCCCTGGAAATACATGAGATGATACTATAAGTACTACCATTACTTGCTCACTAGCAAACCCAGTTTTCACCAAAATATGACGTAAAAAACCCTCACCGGTATCTTCATTATATGGCTTCATTTTAAAAGTCTTCATGATTTCACGTATAGATAAAACGATTTCATCTGCTCGTTTATCTTGAATGCTGCACCGTTCTAAAGCTATTACATTATGTGTATTTTCTTCATAGATTCCTGTGATAATATTTCCTTTCCTATCATAAGACGGTGTTGAATGCACTTTATTGCGATAAAAATATGGCTCCTGCATACTCAATATTTCATTAATATTGCCATAATGCTTCATAAGTTTTTCAACAACATTCTTTTTAAACTCTGATTGGCCATGATAGGACATGTGCTGCAATTGACAACCTCCGCACTGATTATAATGCTGACACTTTGGTGCAACCCTATTTTTTGACTTTTCTAGAATGCGAATTACCTTAGCATTTAAATAATTTCTCTTTTTAGACAATTCTACAATAGCAGTTTCTCCTTCAATTAAGTAAGGAACATGGATTTCTTTTCCTCTTATTTTAATTATTCCTTTTCCTTCTTCGTCCATTCCAACACATTTTATCTTTACTTGATCATTCTTCATATTTTCACCTTTTCCTTTATAGTGTATCTATGCATACTTATTATTAAGTATATGTACTATTTATAAAGCTGGTTGCTTTAGTTATTAAAAGGTTTATACTTGTAAATAATCTTCTCTGCTGCCTTGATTCCATCAACAGCAGCTGAAATAATTCCTCCTGCATAGCCTCCACCTTCTCCAATTGGATAAAGACCTGCAACATTTATACTTTCCATAGTTTCCTCTTCTCTTTCTATTCTAACGGGTGCAGAGCTTCTTGTTTCCACACCAGTCATCAAAGCATCAGATAACGCAAATCCCTTGAGTTTTTTGTCCATTTCTACAATAGCTTCTCTCATAGATTCAACAACATACTCTGGTAAACATTTTTTCAAATTAGTCAATTTTATTTCTGGCAAGTACGAAGGCTTAACATCCCCTAGCTTTTCTGATGATTTATCCATAAGAAAATCTCCGACTAACTGTGCTGGAGCACTATAATTTCCTCCACCCATTTCAAAAGCAGCCTTCTCCCATTTTCTTTGAAATTCTATTCCTGCAAGAGGATGGTCACTTTCAAAATCCTCTGCATTTATTTGTACTAGTAATGCACTATTTGCATTATCCTTATCTCTTGCATATTCACTCATACCATTAGTTACTACTGTATCAGCTTCAGAAGCAGCTGCAACAACTGTTCCTCCTGGACACATACAAAAAGTATACACAGCCCTTCCATTTTTACTTTGGTAAGTTAATCTATAATCGGCAGCTCCTAGTCGTGGATGTTCCGCTTGTTGCTTGTATTGAGATTTGTTGATTAAAGGTTGAGGATGTTCAATTCTTACTCCTATGGAAAAAGGCTTTTGCCTTATTTTTACTTTTCGTGAATTAAGCATTTCATATGTATCTCTTGCACTATGGCCTATTGCTAAAATAACCTCCTGTGTATCAAGCTTTTGAGATTTATTTATCTCAATACCAGTTATTTTACCATTTTCAATAAAAACATCTGTTACTTTGCTATCAAATCTCACTTCTCCGCCAAGGTCTATGATACTTTGCCTAATATTTTTGACAACAGATTTTAAAATATCAGTTCCTATATGAGGCTTATATGAGTATAATACTTCTTCTGGTGCTCCAGCATTTACAAACTCTTCAAGCACTTTTCTACATCTTATATCCTTAGTTCTAGTAGTTAATTTACCATCTGAAAAAGTTCCAGCGCCACCTTCTCCAAATTGTACATTCGATTCTAAGTTTATTTTCCTGTTATTCCAAAATTCATTAACATCTTTAGTCCTTGTATCTACATCCTGCCCTCTTTCCAGCAATATAGGCTTATATCCCCTTTGTGCTAAAACAAGCCCTGCAAACATACCTGCTGGTCCAGTGCCTATTATTACTGGTCGATAAAATAATTCATTATGACCAGATTTTACTTCCTTATAACTAAAGTCTGGACTTTTATTCACATTTTTGTTTTTACTTAAAACTCTATCTTCATTCTCCACATTCACATCTACAATATAAACAAAGTTTATTTCATTTCTTTTTCTAGCATCAATTGATTCTTTATAGATTTTAAAATCAATTATTTCTTGGGGGCTTATTCTAAGTTTTTTTGCAATTTTATTTCTTAATGTTTTTATATCTTCATCTATAGAAAGTTTAACCTCATTAACTCTAATCATTACATTTCTCCCTTTCATATATACTAAATGATATTATACCACATGGAACTAAACAAATTCTCCAATTAGCTTAAAAGCATGAATAGTTATTTTAAATACAATTCTTAGCCTAATACTTATTATTCTATAGCCAACAACTCTTTCAATATCAAGACTAGCACACATAAGCTTTATTAATTAAGTTTATTATATAAAAGAAATATAACTTATAAAACACCTTACTTCAATTCACATTTAAAGTAAGGTGTTTTATTAAAAACTATCTAATTACATTGAAGCCATTTCCCTACATTCATCAGCACACATGCGACATATTTGAGCACACTTCTGGCAATGATCATCTTTAAACATATCACACTCTGTTGCACACTTATCACAAATCTGAGCACATAGCTGACAATGTTCCTTTGAAAACTGTCCGTTCATCGACATCATAGCAGCAGACATTTGGCACATCATTGCACATTCAACTAATATACCAACACAGTTCTTCCTCGCATTTAAGTCAGGTTCATTTAAGCACGCATTAAAGCATTCATAGCATACCTGTGTACATTTTGCACATGCATCAATACATGCTTGAAACTTATCCGTTAAATTTGTTACCACACCCATCTCATAGCTCCTCTCCACTAGAATATTTTTAACAAATTTATTATTTGTGCGATTAGAGCTTTTTATTCTTTTTTTACCTATTTCTCGATGATAAAAAACCTAGTAAACTACCTACAGCCCCAATACTTAAGCTTACCAACATTACTATAGTAGCCAAGTTCGAAACCAGTTCTTTACTAGATGGTAATGGAATAAAGGGAAGTGGACCAGCCATCTTAGTATAAATATATTGAATTAAAAATGATGCTAGAATTGTTGCAACTATCCCTCCTATTATAGTTAACATCAATCCTTGTATTAAAAAAGGAGCTACAATGAAACCTTCAGGCGCGCCTAGTAACCTTAAGGTATTTATTTGCTCTCTGTTACTATATATACCCATTCTAATAATATGTGAAATAATAACAATTGTAGAAATACTAACAGCAACCACCACAAGGCACCCCAAGACTTTAAGCATATCTAAAATACTATTAAGGCGTTCTAATACTTCTCTATTATCCCTAACAGTTTCGATGCCACTCATGAACTGCAATTCTTCTAAGATGTTATCCATCTCCACAAGAGAAATTTTTACCTCGATGAAAGAGCTGAAGGGATTTTCATCGAAAAACTCTAGTACACGGGCATCTTTACCAAGAATCTCCTCCATCCTTCCATACGCTTCATTTTCATCAACTACTCGAGCTTCTTGTACACCCTCCACAGTCTTTATTTGCTCAACTAGCTTTAAAGCAGTACTATTATCGATGTTTTCATCACAATATACGCTTATTTCTGCTTCTCTCTGAAGTACTTCAACAACATGACTACTTACCCCCCAACCAGACAGCACCATTGAAAGAATAAAAAAAATAAGACTTATGCTTATAGCAGATAAAACGTGATATAATAGATTAATTCTTATCATCGTTTTAACTTCTTTTAAAAAATAACCTGTATTGTAAAAAGTATTCTTCATTCTCAGTTTACCCCAAGGCTCCACAGCAAATGTTTCCTCCTTCCACTTGTATCAGTTTACCCTCTTTTTTATCTTCAATCAAATGAGTTGCATGAGTGGTAATAATAACAGCTGTCTTATCATCTTTAAAGGAAGTCAAAAGATCTAGTATATTTAGCGCATTGTATATATCTAAATTACCAGTGGGTTCATCAGCTAGTATTAATAGTGGTTTCCTAGCCACCGCTCGTGCAATAGCTACTCTTTGGCACTCTCCCCATGACAAGTTCTCTACCAATGAAAATACCTTGCGTTCTAGCCCAACCTTTATTAGTGCATCATTTGCATTTTCCTTTAATTGCCCGTAAGGTATCCCTAAGAAACGCATGCCTAACATAACATTTTCTATTGCAGTTCGTCCCTTTATTAATCTAAACTCTTGAAAAACTGGCCCAATCTTCATTCGAAGCTGTCTAATGTTTTCAGTGTTGCCTTTAGCTATATGATATCCCAGCACTTTTAAAGAACCTGTTGTTGGATACTCTACTCCCATAAAAAGCTTCAATAGGCTAGTTTTTCCTGAACCACTCGGCCCTGTAATATACACTATTTCACCAGGATCAACTTGTAAATCAGTATTTTTTAAAGCCAATGTACCATTAGGATATTTTAAGCTAATACTATTTGCTTCAATCATGAATAACACCTCCAGTTATTGTACTAAAACATCTTAGGTTTTATAGTTAAAATTATCTTCTCTTTTTCAATTTCAACAGAAGAAAGGGTATTATCTCCAAGCAACGGCTTTAGATTTAATATTAAATGACCTTCTTGAAACAACTCTTCTATTGAAGACTGTTCTAACGTCATACCGTAAAAACTGCCTTCTTTTGCTTCAAATTTTATAACATTATTGTCTAAAATAATAAGATTTCCTGATAACACAAGATTTTCTTTAGGCAATTCAATTGTCATTTTTCCTGGTTCAAAGTTAAATTTCATTTCTGAAAGCAGAGGATTTTGGGAAATTATATCATTGAAGGTTTTCTCATCTATTGATCCTTTGATGCTAAAAATAGAAAATTCTATTTTTAGCGCATCTAATGACACGTTCCCTTCTTCTATAATATTTGAAAATGCTTTTGTAGTATCTGATAATAATGGTTTTAGTTTGGCCCACATCTTTTTGATATTAGTCATATATTCTTGATAATATTTACGTTCTTCCTTTAAAGACACTAAGTAATCCTCCATATTCAATTTTAATTGTTTCTTATTATCTAAGGATACTTTTAATTGTTTCTGTTTCTCTTCAATTAAAATAAGCTTTTTATTTAATTTTGTTTTTTCAGAAGACATATTTTTTTTACTTTCATCTAATGTGTCTAAGAGTTCACCAGTACCATGAGTAATATCCCTTAAAGTATTAATGTTTCTTAGAAACTCAGAGAAATTTTCTGAGTTCAAGATTATCTCTAGGTAAGACCCTGGACCTTTCTTCTGATAACTTTTTAGTACTTGCTTAAGTGCATTTAGTTTTCGTTTATAAACTGCTTCTTCACCTGAAATCTCTTGTTCTATTCTCTCTATTTCATAGTTTATTGCTTTTATTTCTTGGATAAGCTCCTGTTCTTCTTTCTCCATTGCTTCTATTTCTTGCACAGTAATAAATAATTTTTGAAGGATTTCCTTCTCATCATCAGATATGTCTGCCATTTTTTGCTGAATCTCTGTAAAGGGCTCATCGTCACCATCACCCATAGTAAAATAAAAAGGAATTAAGATAATGATAATTATTAGGCAGAAAATCACGAATACCTTTACTTTTTCTATTTTAATCATTTAACCGCTCCCTTTACTTCAGTTTTAAACTTATCTCATTAACCGTCGTATAATAATTTCTTGTCCAATTGTTTAATTCCTCTTTTATATCATCATTCATTTAATAATTCATCCGCATTTTTCGACAAAATTTATTTGTTGCCATAAAAAAAATGTATTTTTTATTCTTGGAAATAACCTGAAAACTTATTTTATAAGGTACTTGATTATTTGAATACATCATCATATAATCTATTAACGAATCTTAAAGAATTAATAATCTTCAAATGGGTATATACTAAATAAATATACTTGGTATACTAAAATTCAATAATAATTGTGGAGATGATTTCATGTTAGACAAAAAACAATTGACTAAAAGAATTCTACTAATATTAGCAGGAAGCTTCATATCTGCTGTAGGAATTAATGCATTTATAATACCTCACAAACTCTTGAGTGGTGGTGTCACAGGGTTAGCGCTTATTATTCAATATTTAACACATATTAATTCAGGTGTTTTTATATTGCTTTTTAATATACCCATTTTTCTCATTGGAATTAAGGAAGTAAACAAAGAATTTACTTTGTTTAGCCTTATTGGAATGGGTTCTCTTTCTCTATTTCTGTTGATCACTAAGGATCTTAGTCAATATCTAAAAACACATGAAATTCTTTTATCAAGTATATATGGTGGGGTTCTAGTCGGAGCAGGACTTGGTATTACTTTTAGCAATAGAGCTTCTCAGGGCGGTACTGATATAATTGCTGTGGTTATTAAAAAACGTACTGGTGCTAGTATTGGAAATATTTCCTTCATTATAAATGTTTTTATAGTTCTACTTGGCGCTTCAATAAATGGTATTGAAATAGCGTTGTATACCTTTATAACCATGTATATCTCAGCTAATGTATTAAATAGAATAATAGATGGCTTTGAAAGAAAAAGAGTGCTGTTCATAATCACACAAAAGGATGACGAAGTTGGGCAGGCTATAATGAGTGAAATAAAAAGAGGCGTAACTTTTTTAAATGGCATGGGTGCTTATACTGGGAATGAAAAAAGAGTTATCTACTGCACAGTGACCTTAAGGCAGCTCCCTAGAGTAAAGGTTCTTGTAGAAAAAATCGATCCTACTGCATTTATGACTATTTTAGAGGCTTCTGAGGTTAACGGCAGAGGATTTAAAAAATCTTCATTCTAAATATAAATCTTGTGATAATTTCAATATTAATTCTTCTTAATATAAAAAAACTGTCCTATGAGGACAGTTTTTAAGTTTATCTGCTTGTTTATTTAACTAGAGTTTACTCAATGATTACAGTGCCGTTTGACCTTACAAAGAAAGTTAACAGTTTGTTTCTACTACTATCGTCTTCGATAAATCCATCGACGTCTGCATCTTTAAATTCATCTAGAATATCATCAACTATAGCATCAAGAAAAGCTTGAGCATAGTCATCAAGAACATTCCATTCACTTTTGGATACATAAATTTCTACTGTAATATCATCCTCTTCACCATCTAGATAGATGTCTATATCTAAGTCTCTATAGCTTCCATACCAACGGTTCAAATTCCTCTCTAAATCATCTAAATCAACAGTATTCTTATAGCTGACACTGACTTTACCTTTAGATGATACAGTAAATTCTAGCAACTTATCCCCACTGTCATCATCTTCGATAAATCCTGTAATATCTGCATCATCAAATTCATCTAATATATCATCAACTATATCCTGTAGATAGTCTTCTATATCACTTTGTTTCAGTCTATTCCATTTACTCTTATAATCGCTAAGATCTACATATATCTCAACTTCAATATCATCCTCGTCGCCATCTATAGAAATATCAAATTCAATATCTTTATACTCTTCATAGTCATCCATCAAATCGTCTTCTAAATCATCTAAATCTACTGACTTATCTTTTTCACTCTCCAGTAGAGCAATCTTCTTCTCTAATTCATTAATCTTCTTATCCTTATCAAATAATTGCTGCCATAGCAATGTGTCAGTTGGATCTGGTTTGTCTGCAATTATCACTGAATATGTACTGCCATCCCAGCTTACAGTTTTTCCTAATGCTTCACCTAGCATTCTAATAGGTACATATGTAGTATCATTCACCATAAACGGTTTTATACTAGAAACTACTTGTTTACCATTGGCTACTATTTTAATGTCTCCATACCATGCATTGAGGGTTTGATACGTACCCTTTGCATACGCTACAGAAAACAAGGATAGCATCATAGTTAGTACAATTACTATAGCAACCAGTTTCTTTTTGTTTTTCATCATATTTTCCCTCCTAAATTTTTATCTGTTTTTTCGTACATAATACAACTTCTATATATTCCTAATAATTCCTTCTTTTTTTATAAAAAAGTCTTCTATTGAAGCATTAATATATTAAGTAAGCCTTTTTTGAAACCCATTTAACGGAAAGTTTATATTAAAGAAAACTAGGATTTTCCAATGGGTTATAAAAAAAACCCTGCGTTAGCAGGATTTAATTATTTATTATATCTTTTTACTTTAGACTTATTCAGTATTTTTTCTATTACTTATCTTTCTAGTTGATTTCTATCATGAGACTTTTTACCAGTAATGAGCTTACTGTTATTTATCATTTCTTCATTATCAATAGCTCCTATATCACCAGCCAACTCATAGGACATTGCATTAAAAAAATTATTCATATTATCATTTTGTATTTTTTCCTTTTTCACTAAAATCACCTCTATTTTATTTTTTACTCAAATTGTTTTTATATGCAAGGTAATTTGAGTGAGATTTTTTACAAACAACCTTTAAAAATTTTCTTGTCGTTGCTATATAGAATATGCCATATATTATAGCAAAAGCAATAATACTTATTATTGTAGGAACTATTAGTGAACATTCAAGAATGTACTCAATACTGCTATTGCAAAGCAGCTGTGAAATGCACCTACTATTAAAGGCAAAATAAAGGATATGTCTACATGTTTAGAAACTGCTTTAGAAATCTCTTTCTTATTCATACCGAGTTTTGTTAGAACTTCGTACTTAGTTTTATCCATAAAGGCTTCACTTAACATTTTAAAGTAGATAATGCTTCCTGTAGCGATAACATATACTAAAGACATAATTGCTCCTAGAAAAAATATTATTGCTATTGGCTGATAGGTTGAATAAAATGCTCTTATATGCGCAAATAGCCCTCTATTTTCCATAGTTCTACCCATTTAAGAAATCAAATACAGCTGAGCAGCTCCTATGTGAAAAACGCTTTCAGATACATTAAATTTTGGATTATGAGATGAAATAAAATTCCCGTTTGAGCCATATGATAATGAATTTTATGATTAATTATATATCTGTAATTATCATAAGTCAATTCATTAGCTATGTGTATAAGATATCAGATTTCCTAGGAAACAAATAAAAGCATTCATCTATTAATATATATACTTTTTCTAATCTTAAGAGAAAAATCCATAAATAATATTTTAAGAATATCATTTATGATTTGAAATATCTTTATTCTTATTCATGTGTATTAACTTAATTATAATTGAAATATCCATAATCCATTCTTTCTTTTTTAATTTAACCATACACATCCTATTTATTCTTATAAATCCTATTGGGGTTTTGCGGGAATCTTCCTTCTAAAACCCTTTTTTCTTGTTCTAAAACTTCCTTAATGCTCCAAAAACAGCAAAAAGCTAATATTCCAAAAAAAGTTGAACCAGTTATATTCTCCATAATTAGTGACCCAACTAATGATAATACTCCTACCAACACAAAAATAACTATACTCCTTCTTCCTAAATAATATTCTCCTTTTATTACAATAGGATGAAATATTCCGATTAGAAAAAATGCAATTAGACCATGTAAAAAACCTAAGTAGTTCATTAAATCACCCCTTAAAAACATTCATTATTTTCTGTGTAATTGTTCATATTGTACTGTATATTATTTAAAGTTTTTAATGTCAATAGAAATAACATAAGTCTACACTCTCCTCGAACGCAAAAAACAGCCACTCATTTGATTAATCTTTGTGACTGCAGTTTTAGTATATTCTTAGTTAAACTTTTCTTCAATTTTCATTATTAATAATTTTGTAATAGATACATTTCATGAATCTTTCTTCATTACTGATTATAAGTATTCAGATATTATAAATACTACAATCCTTTGTTTCAAATTTATAATCTGTAAATTTGTTATTCTAACCTTTTCATAATCTTTAAGCTATAACCTATTTTGTTTAATTGGTCTATATTCAATATAATTCCCTCAGGTGGTCTTGTGTTCAGCTTAAACACAATGGCAATTTGACCTACCTGTTGATGAAACTGTATTCTGTTCATTGGTATTTCTTTACCTAATAATTCTGACATGATTTGAGCTGTAGCTTCATGACCAATTGCTGAAATAAAACCATTCTGTTCTACATATTTTCTAGCAGTCTCAATATCTATATTTTGAATAGAATATATTCCGTTAGTGGTAGCAACCGTTCCATTAAATAGTGCAATAGGCAAATTGGTATCTTTAATCAAAGTTCTCCCCCCTCGTTTTGTCCTTATAATCTAATAGTATATACGAGGAAATAAATAAAAACAATGCTTTATAACAGATATCATTTCATCACTTGTTTCATATGGCCTAGTCTCTACAACATTGAGTTCTAAGAGAAAAAATAATTATTTTAGCTTATATATATATTATACGTTGTTTTGAATTATCTAAAATAATGAAAGTTGAGTATTATTATATTTTTGCTTATAACCCTTGATAATATCCTCCATTTTATAAAGAATTCCATGCTTTTCACATTCTTTTCGAAACACGTGCCACAGTTTTTTTGCTTTAGGAGAACGACATTCATATGCATTGCCAAACTGATTTATGTATTTTTGTTTGAGACCAGGGAACTGTTCTTCTAGCTTTTTCAAGTACCAATCTCTTTGGTTTTGCCTCAATGTTACACCAAAGGCAGGATAAATAAATCTCGCCCCACTTTCATACGCAAAATGTATTATGCCCTGTATGTTTTCCTCATTATCCTCCAGAAATGGTAATATAGGCATAAGTAATATCCCCACGAATATCCCATGCTTTGAAAGCTCTTTAATTACAGCAAATCGCTTGGATGATGTCGCCACATTTGGCTCTATCTTCTTACATAAACCATCATCACAGGTGGTAATTGTAATCTTAATTAGCACCGGAGAATGAACTTGTATTGCTTTTAATATATCTAAGTCCCTTGTAATCAAATCACTTTTAGTTGCAATAGAAACACCAAACCAATTTTTACCAATTAACTCTAATGCACCCCTTGTCAGACAGTGTTCTTTTTCAAAAGGATTATAGGGATCACTCATTGCACCTGTTCCAATTACTCCTCGTTTCCGTTTTGATTTAAGTTCCCGTGTGAGTATAGTTAATGCATCTTTTTTTGCTCTTACTTCATCAAATTTCTCAACTCTATAACATTCACTGCGGCTATCACAATAAATACAGCCATGGCAGCATCCTTTATAAATATTCATGTTATAGTTATTACCAAACCAAGAATTATTATCTGTATAGCCTGATAGGATTGTTTTAGACGGAATATACTTCATATTACAAACCTTTTTCATCAAGGAATTTTATAAATTTTTTCTCAGAAAGTATTTCATTAGTTACAAATTCACCATTATAGAATAGACTATATGTGGTAAATGGTGCAGGCGCATTTTGTGCTTGAACAGTTGTCTGATATTTTATCAATTTGAGATCGATTTCTCCTAATTCAGCAATTTTTTGAATCAACATAACATATTTTTCAGTATGTGGACATTGGTTTGAATAGTAAAGTACTATTCCTTGTTGATCTATTTTTCCATATTTAGCACAATCTTTGAATCTTGGTTTTTCTGTCTTTTCGTCGAAAGGTAAATACAATAATTCATAATATGGATAAGCTGTATCACATACCTTAAACCCTTTGTATTTTAGATATTTAGGATCTGATAAAAAAGGCTTTTTTGTTTTAGATGAAAGAACTACAATACCAGCTTTCCCTTGTGATTTGGCATCAGATATACATTCATTTAAAAGAGCATTTGCATAACTTTGTCCTTTAAATTGTCCAGAAACCCAG
This sequence comes from Brassicibacter mesophilus, assembly GCF_050433385.1. Lineage (NCBI taxonomy): Bacteria > Bacillati > Bacillota > Tissierellia > Tissierellales > Thermohalobacteraceae > Brassicibacter > Brassicibacter mesophilus. Next base: position 53,093 of record NZ_JBNPXI010000020.1, on the reverse strand, counting down.
AAACAGTTTATGAACATATATCTATTTGCAATAATTGGACACCATGCATTTTCAGCTGGTATATATTCTATAAACACCTTTCCTCTCACATTAAGCTTTTTAAATACGAGTCCCTCTTCAAAGCGTTGCTGCAACCATGCTTTTTTAGATGATACACAATATTCATTCTTTTTATCAGAAATTGCACAGCAAATATGTTCATCAGTTATATTGATTTTGTTTACAGATATTATATCCATGCTCCACCTCTTTTCTTTTAATAAATTCAGTATAACACTCACAACTTGACAACAGTATGTCGTATTATAAATATTTTTTTGACGTTTAGGAGTAAAGAATTTTATTCAGCGCTTTCATTCCATTTAAAGATTATTTATGGTAAAATAGTAGTAGGTAATTATAAGTCCCACAAGGTCTATTTGGGTCCCGTTTTTATTTAAAATAATATATTTATCATGTAATACTATACAATAGTATTAAGGAATTTAAAATAGGCCTAGAAATACATATAAAATAATAGTTTAAGAATAGGAGGCGTCATATGTTAGTATCTGCAAGGGAAATGTTAATTAAGGCAAAAAAAGAAAAGTATGCTGTAGGCCAGTTTAACATCAACAATCTTGAGTGGACAAAAGCTATTTTATTAACAGCAAAGGAGAATAATTCACCAGTCATCTTAGGTGTATCAGAAGGTGCTGGAAAATACATGGGTGGTTATAAGACAATTGTTGGAATGGTTAAAGGATTAATAGAAGAATTAGATATCAATGTTCCTGTTGCATTACATTTAGATCATGGTAGTTATGAAGGAGCTTTAAAAGTAATAGAAGCTGGCTTCTCTTCCGTTATGTTTGACGGATCTCATTACCCTATTGAAGAAAATATTCAAAAAACAAAAGAAATAATTAAAATTGCTGAAGAAAGAGGTCTTTCTGTAGAAGCAGAAGTTGGTTCTATTGGTGGAGAAGAAGACGGTGTTATAGGAGCTGGAGAGGTTGCTGATCCTGCTGAATGTAAATTAATTGCAGATTTAGGTGTCTCCATGTTAGCCGCAGGTATTGGCAATATCCATGGAAAATATCCGCCAAACTGGAAGGGCTTAGACTTTGAAACACTAGCTGCAATTAAAGCTGCTACCATGGATGTACCTCTAGTTTTACATGGTGGTACAGGTATTCCAGCAGATATGATTAGAAAAGCAATATCCTTAGGTGTTGCTAAAATAAATGTGAACACTGAATGTCAGCTAGCCTTTGCAGCTGCCACTCGTAAATACATCGAAGCTGGAAAAGATCTTGAAGGAAAGGGTTTTGACCCAAGGAAATTATTAGCGCCTGGCTTTGAAGCAATTAAGTCAACAGTTAAAGAAAAGATGGAACTATTTGGTTCAATTAACAAAGCATAATCTCTAAATTAAAACTATAGCTTTTAAAAAACACCAAGGACTGTGATTATCACATTATTATATGCATAACCCGTCCTCGGTGTTTTTTATTTTGGAGTATTTGATAAATTTCTCAAGTAGCAAGGTGCTTTGTACCTAATAACAAAAATTGCAAAGAATCATATTCATGCTGTCCATAGTCTCTATATATAGAATTAGGATGCCCCTTTATAATTCAAGGTGCCCAAAAAATTATCTAATTTGTACAATACTCTTTTAAATATTGGCCTGTAATAGACTCACAACAATTTACTATATCTTTTGGTTGTCCTTCAAATATTACTTTGCCTCCGTCCTGACCTGCCCCAGGACCTAAATCTATAATCCAATCAGCTTGACTTATGATATTTAGGTCATGTTCTATCACAATTAAGGTACTGCCTTGCTCAACTAGACTATTCATAATTTTAATCAACTGTCTAATATCAGACATATGCAGTCCAGTAGAAGGCTCATCTAGTACATATATATTTCCTCGACTTTCCAACTCAGCTGCAAGTTTAACTCTTTGAAGTTCCCCACCTGATAAAGTATTTAGAGGTTGACCTAAAATAATGTACCCTAATCCTGCATGTATTAATCTTTTTAAAACAGATATTATCTCATGTTCATAAAAAAATTCCACAGCTTCATCAATAGTCATTTCAAGAACCTCGCTAATATTTTTCCCCCTTAATTTAAACTGGATAACTTCATCCTTAAATCTATGCCCTTGGCATGCTTCGCAAACACTTTCAACCGTATCCATAAAAGCTAAGTCGGTATATATTAATCCCAAACCATTACATTCTGGACAAGCACCCTTCGAGTTAAAACTAAAAAGAGAGGCATCAACATTGTTCTGTTTCGCAAACAAATTTCTAATGCAATCAAAAATTCCAGTAAAAGTAGCAATATTAGAGCGTTTTAAGGTATGAATTGCTCCTTGGTCTACTAAAATGGCTTCAGGATAATATTGAGGGAGTACTTGATTGATAAGAGTGCTTTTCCCTGAACCAGCTACTCCAGTAACTACAGTCATAACACCTTTAGGGATAGAAATACTAACATCTTTTAAATTGTGCAAGGATGTATGCTTTATAGAAAGCCATCCATTGGGTTTTCTTAGTTCTTCCTTTAAACTAGGTTTATAGTTCAAGAATTTTCCTGTCAATGTGTCTGCCTTTACTAAACCTTTTAAGTCTCCTTCGTATACTATTTTACCACCTTTTGTTCCGGCATTAGGCCCCATATCAATTACATAGTCTGCAATTTTAATGACATTAGGATCATGTTCTACGATTAGTACAGTATTTCCTTTGTCTTTTAGTAGTTTTAAAAGACTGTTAATTCTATTTACATCATGAGGATGAAGTCCAATACTTGGTTCGTCAAAAATATAAGTGATGTCAGTTAAACTACTTGTTAATTGTCGAACCATTTTAATTCTTTGAGATTCGCCACCAGAAAGAGTAGATGTTTCTCGATTCAAGCTCAAATATCCTAATCCTATTGAATTTAAATGATCTAAGCGATGGATGATAGCTTCCACTATTGTGGAGGAAGAAGCTCCCTTAATAGCCCCAATAAAATTAATAAGGTCACTGACTTGCATCCTTGTACAATCCGCAATATTTTTGCCATTTATTTTACACTCCAGTACTTTTTGATTAAGCCTGGCACCTTTGCATAACGGACAAACATCTCTACTTACTATATTATCAATTGCTTGTTTATATCTATTCTTTTCAGTGGAGTCTTTTTTCAGGAAGCTTCTTTCCAGCCTTGGAACAACTCCCTCATATAGAGATGTTTTTGGCCATTCAGGATGTGGATTTTTTATTTTCATGCCTGTTTTATAAAGAAGCCATTCCATCTCTTCACCCGAATATTCTACTACTTTTTTATCATTATCAAATAAACCTGAATAGACATATCTTTTCCATCTCCATCCGCCTGGTTCAAAAGTTGGGAACATGATAGCTCCTTCGTTCAATGATTTATTCTTATCAATCAATCGTTGAGTATCGATTGTAATACTCTTCCCTAGTCCTTCGCATTTGGGGCACATTCCTGCAAGATTATTGAAAGAAAAGACATCCGAATATCCAACAAAAGGCTTTCCAATACGTGAAAACAATAAACGCAGCAAAGAATATATATCCGTAATAGTCCCGACTGTTGACCTTGCATTTCCTCCAATTCTTTTTTGATTAATTACAATTGCTACAGATAAATTCTTAATTGAATCCACATTAGGCTGCCCATAGTGAGGTAGGCGATTACGGATAAAGCTTGAATATGTTTCGTTCAACTGACGCTGTGATTCTGCTGCGATAGTATCAAACACAAGGGCTGACTTTCCAGAACCTGAAACACCTGTAAAAACAGTAATATGTTTCTTTGGAACTATTACATTTACACCTTTTAAGTTTTTTTCTCTAGCCCCAATTACCTGTATATTATTTCCTTTGCTTTCTTTTCTCATAACAATTCTCCTTCCCAGTTTTAAATCACATTAGTTTCATCACATTTTGAAAACTGTTCTTCATATAATATCTATTAGGCATAATGATTTTGACTATCTGCAATAAATAATATATACTAAAAACATGACAGTTATTGTCATGTTTTTAGTATATATTATTTTAATATCATAAATACTTAGGAGGAGTTATGCCAAAAGCTAAATTAATATTTGATTTGATTATGTATGTAAATGCTAAAAGGAATTTTACTGCTCAAGATGTGGCATATGAATTTAATATATCTGTTAGAACTGCACATAGATATTTAATGGAAATAAGTGAATTAGGTGTTCCTTTATATACAGAACAAGGTCGAAATGGAGGTTACCGTATACTGAAAAATAGGATTCTTCCTCCTGTCATATTTGATGAAAATGAAGCATCAGCAATTTTCTTTGCTTTTCAATCTCTAAAATACTACAATTCCTTGCCATTTGATGCAAATATCAATTCAGCTTCAAGAAAATTATATCTTAGTCTTCCTGACGACACTAAAAAGAAGGTAAGCCGTTTAGAATCAATTTTATCTTTTTGGAATCCAAAACGTACTGTTTCTTCTCCATTTTTAAAAGAAATAATTGAGGCGTCTATAGAGAATAATTTATTAATAATTGAATATTTATCAAAAACAAAAAATAGTAAAAGAAAAGTTAAGCCTATTGGGGTTTATGCGTATGATGGATTTTGGTATATGCCTGCTTTAGATATAAAAAAAGATAGGGTTCTGTTATTTAGAGTTGACAGAATACTATCTTTAAAAAATTCTAATAAAACCTATGAGTTTCAAATGGACTTAGATGACTGGTTTAATAGCTATAAAATTGAAGCACCCATTCAATTGTATGTTGAGTTAACAAGAGAGGGATTAAGACAATGTAAAAGTATGCCATGGCTAGAACCTTATCTCCATATTATTGATAATGAAAATGGATATGTTGATACAATAATTGATAAAAGTGAAATAGAATTTGTTTCAAGCTATTTTTTTCAGTTAGGCACTTGTGCAAAAGTTATTGAGCCACAAGAGATAGTGGATAATATAAGACACCAGGCTTATAGTCTTCTAAACCATTATTTATAGTGAAGATCTTCGTGTAATGTAAGTTTTCACAAATAAATTCTAGTTATCACTTCAACACCTCAAAATATCAATAATTTTTGAAATCTTGATAGGTGACAATAACCCTTAGTGTCTTTAAGAAAATCTAGTTAGGATTTAAAGAATACATCACATTTAACATGTATCAATCCACAATAAGTGATATTATCTTTGAAAACTCAACTAGTTTCTCTTCTTCTAAATATTTAATAACAGATTCTAAATACGTCTTATCTGTAATAATAGTTTTTGATAAGGATTGAATTAGCTTAAGCATCAGGTCATCACTCATTCCTTTGTGATAAGATGCTAATCCAACTAAGTTGAATTTGAGCAAGCCGTAAATCACACATAATTTCAAATAAGAATTCCAAATTTCATTCGATTTAAACAGTTCGATACCGTAAACGAAAATGTAATTTACAAGAAAGTTTTCTATAATATAAGATTTTTTGTCTAGATAAGGCTTTAGATATTTTTCATTATTTGTCTTGTAGTACTTCTCCAACCCCTTGGCTTCCACACTTCCAAAGGCGTCTATGACTTGCATTAAACACTCTACATACCTCTTTGAAAAAAAGCTAATGCTATCGCCTTTTTCAAACTTCATTGAAAGTATAGTATTTAAATGATCAAACTGCTGCCTATTTTGATGGTGATTTCTTGTTACTTTAAACGCTCTTAGATTAGTTAGGGATTTTACTTCTTTAATTCTAGATAGTGTTTCTTCATGATGAAGACATGAAAAATCAACACCCTCTATGACTTGACTTAAAAAGTACCCTACATTCGCTACTCTTTCACTTAACTTATTTGTTCGATCTTGCAGAAGATTAATAACCTCTGTTCTAATTTCTTTAATAACTTCTATTTGCTTCACATCTTCAGTGGTTGGAACAACTACATAAAAGTCATTCAATTTTACCGTATCTATTATGTGCTCAAATTCGATGCCACCTGCATCTAATAAGGCTAGATCAGCTGCAACAGAACACGACATTTCTAAGCCTCGTTCCATTACATCTGTTACTAAGGTAATTGCTCGAGGGTAACTTTTACATGTCTTCGATAAACTGCTCTCCCCTATATTGATGAATACTTCGCAAAGATTCTTCTGATTCAAAAACGGACACAACATTTCGTTATTTAGATTAATGATTGCATAGTTATCATCATTGATAGCTGTTTTGTTTAAAGAAAGTCCTGTTTTTACAATCTTTCTAATAGTCTCATTTTCACTCATAATATATTTTTCATAGGTCCTTTTATCTATGATTATTTTCCATCGTTCACAACAGGTTTCATGACATTTGATTGGGTCGCATTGAAACTTGCTATAATACTTTGGCTGTAATATCTTAAATTCTTTTTCAGTAGTCATCTTCTTGAATTGTCTCCTTGTTAATAAGTTTTGTATCTTTACGTTGGTAATTTGCTTTCATTTATATAGAGCAACATTAATTAATATTTAAACATCAAAATCTCCTAAATTCAAGATATTTTTATATTTTATTTTCCCTACTGAAGCCTAGCTCTAAAAAACTGCTGACTTACATATCCACACAGATGAGTACATGTTTATATTTTAATGATTTCACTGAAATTATCGTTAATAAAATCAATTTTTAAAATAATAACACACCGTTCATTCAATTGATCGGTGTGTTATTCTAGTTATTCTTAAGATTTTGTTCAACAAACTCAATGAAACCAAGCATTCTTTGCTTAATCTCCCTAAGAGATTCATTATTAATTACGTGTGATACATTGTCACAATGTTCGATTGTAATGTTATCAACATACCTTATATTCCCTATTCAGGATATTTAGCTACTGCTGCCTTAGTAGTTTCAATAGCACGATTTGCTAGTTCTTCGATAGATAAGTCATTTTCCATGTTTAGTTCTAAAAATGCCATCGTGTTCAAGCCTGCAACAGTATAGTACTTTCCAGGATGATTTACACAAATAGTTGCAGCCACTCGAAATGGTGACGCACCCAATAAATCACATGCAAAAAGTACTTCATCATCATTAAAACCTTCCAATAAATGATTGACTTTATTTTCAAAAGTGGATAAGTCATCTTCTTTAGTTAAATCAATAAAATACATATGTTCTGATTGTGCGACAATCATATCTAAGTTCTGTTTTACGCCTTCAGCATATCCACCATGTCCCATCACTACTACTCTTTTCATTTCATGTCTCCTTTTCGTCTGAAACCTAAATATAAGAATATTGAGGTCCCTGTACAACTCTATAATTTAAATTTTTATTATACTAAACAAATAATGCAACTATACATAATAACCTGTTAAATAGCCAATAAATGTAAGCGCACACGCAATAGTCAAGATTAATCCCATTAATTTAAGTGGAGACCATTTTTTCTTTGAATATAGATAATAAACACCTAACGTTAATAATAATGGTAGTATCTTAGGAAAAATTGAATTAACAATTTTATCGGCATCAAAAATAACTTGGTTTTCTAATAAAGTTCCCTTTGTAGCATCAAACACATCTCTAACAATTTTAAAAGGTAAAGATGCACTAACAAATGATGCTGTCAATGCACCAACAACGATCAAACCTAGTACTGTCATTGTATCTGTTAATGTATCAAGTTTACCTGTTGACATGAATCCATGCATGCCTTCTATACCAGACTTATAACCTAGTTTAAATAGATTCCAACTTAGAACGCACGTTCCTATAGGATAAGCAAGCATATAGACAACAGGGCCTAACCACGCAATTGCTTGTGATGTTTGTGCAATAGATAAACAAATTGTTAATAATATAGGAATAATCGTTGCAACCCATAGTGAATCACCAATAGCAGATGTTGGTCCGATTAGTGCGACCTTAACACTACTGATTAACTCTGGAGTACATTCTCCATTAGCATTAGCTTCTTCTAGACCACAAACAACTCCATTACAAATTGATCCCACTTGTGATTCTGTATTAAAAAGTGTTATATGTCTTTTTAATGCAGCGGCTTTATCTTCTTTTTCATCATATAATTCCTCAATTACTGGAGCCATAGATTGGCCAAACGCCATTCCTAACATACTTTCCGCCTGTTGTGAACATCCATTCCAGAAAAACCAGTTTAAAAATGATTTTTTTAGTGTTTTTTTACTGATTTTCTTTCTCATACCTATGCCACTCCTTTCTTAACTGCTAAGCTCGAAACAGCAACATAATACAAAACTGCAGTGATAATTGCTACAACTGCAACTGCCATTGTATTTAGATTGAAGTATGTAACAAGGATAAATCCGATCAGGAAAATTGCCAAATGATATTTTTTCTTTAATAAGAACGAAAGAATAATTCCCATTCCTAACGAAGCCATCATACCACCAAATACTCCTAATACAGTTGTAACCCAGCCAGGAATAAGTGTTGCGAAATCAGCTTGACCAGAAGCTGCAGTTATAGAAGTCAAGACAATTACTGCAGGAATGAATCGACATACGAAGCCAATCAATTGTCCTAAAACAACGTTTGGAATATACATTTTTTTAGTTTCACCTGCTTCAGCATACTTATTAGCAATACGATTTATTGGAAGGTTCAATGCATATGAAACATTCCACATAATTTGTCCTACTAATCCGCCAATACCGGCAAATACAACAGCTAAACCAATGATTTCAGTTGTTCCTAATCCCTTACCGAATACAAGTGCACCTGCTGCACCAATATATGTAGCATAAGATAAATCCCAGGCTACTGCACCGCCTGGTGTTACGTTGCCCATATACATAATTTGGAGTGGAATACCAACTATCATAGCGGTTTGTACATCTCCTAAAATTGCTCCAACAATAAATGAAGCAACTAATGGCCTTCCCAAAGTATACCAACCAATTGTATTACCAACTATTGAACCAATTGAACCTAAATATACAAATAAAGCGATTAAGATAATTTGACTAGTTCCCATAGCTCTCCCCCTTCAATTTAATTAAATTGTTTTTTAAATGATCCCCAGCTTATTTTTGCAGTATTTGGTAATTGTTGAAAACATACTTCTATTCCCTTCGATACCAAAGCATCAATAATTGCTACATCATTATCACTTAAATAGAAAATTCCTGTTGCGCCGCTTACTTTGTGGATTGTATCATCGCGTTTTGCAATGTTACCTAAAATAATCAATTCAGCATTAGCTATTTCAGCTTCAATGACTGGCAATTTACTGGGCATTTTTACAATCACTAAGCGGTTGCAGCAACTTTCTTGTACAAGTATTTTCTTTGCTTCTTCAGTTGTTACAATATGTGTTTTGTAAGTTGAAGGAACACCCATTGTCATAATTGATTTAAGCATTGGATTTTTTGCACTTTCATCATCAATCGCGATAATTTCATTAATTGAAAGTGTTGGGCACCACGCTACAATCGTTTGACCATGAATCAATCTATCATCAACCCTTACATAAGTTTTGGCCATTTTTCTCCTCCTTTCTTTTTATTTATAATTTGAAACTATATATCTTAATTAATTATTGATGCATTTTCTTATAAAACCATGATTTTCTATGATACTTTTCTCTGCTTCCTCTTTTGTAGCACCTGTTAATATCATAACAATTGCAATTTTACTGGAGTAATCGGTTAATTCTAATGTGCTAGCAGCAGTGTCAATATCACATCCAGTGCTTTCCATTACAATTCGTTTTGCTCTCTCAATCAATTTAAGATTTGTAGCTTTCATATCAACCATTAAATTCCCATATACTTTTCCAATTCCCACCATAGAAGCTGTTGAAATCATATTTAAAATGATTTTTTGACAGGTACCTGCCTTTAAACGCGTCGACCCGGTTAATACCTCTGGACCTGCATCGACTTCTATAGCTACATTAGCATAATTTGATAATTTGGAATTTTTGTTACAAGAGATACTAATGCATTTAGCTTTAAGTTTTTTAGCATGTTTTAATGCACCAATTGCATAAGGGGTTCTTCCTGATGCAGCAATTGCTACAACAACATCATTTTCATTAATATTAATTTCATCCAAATTTTTGGCAGCTAATTCCTCAGAATCTTCTGCTCCTTCTACTGCTTTTACAAAGGCTTTATTTCCACCTGCAATAATACCAATTACTTCATCAGTAGTAGAGAATGTAGGAACACATTCGACTGCATCCAAGATTCCTAATCTACCACTTGTTCCTGCACCCATGTAAATAAGCCGTCCATTCTGTCTTAAAGCATGAATGACTAACTGAATACTTTTTTCAATTTGTGGTAAAGCTTCGCTAATAGTATCAATTACTTTTCGATCTTCTTCATTCATGATACTAATCAATTCCATAGTTGACATTGTATCTAGATACAATGTTTTCAGGTTACGGCTTTCTGTTTTTAAATGATCAATTTTTACTTTATCCATTTCGCTCACCATACTTTATTTTCAATCAAACTTGCATACATATAAGCAACTGTATAACCATCATTATTTGATTCAATTTGACGGACTCTTCCTATGGTTGAATAGTATGAATTATATGGAAAATCATTGATTTCGCCTCGGAAAACAGAATATTCTCGCATACCTGAGTACCATTGTTCAACTTCATTTTGTTCAAGTTTGAAATAAGCTTGAGGAATAAAGCCAACTAAATCCTCAAAATTTTCCCCATAAACTAATCGAATATGACTTCCTTTTTCACGCAAACGTTTTACTGCAGTAGTCACTGCATCATAGGTATTTATATGACGAGGATGCATTGAACCACGCCAATGAGTAATCACTAAATCCACTCTTTCATCAATAAAATATTGCTCTAGCTTTGCAGAAAATTCTTCTATTGAAGGCATATTGTTGGAAACATATCCAAGCCAAATTGTATCTCCATTCAATTTTTCAGCAGCACATTTGTTCTGATTTAATAATTCTTTTAAATATTGATCTTTTTCTTCTTGAGATGCATTAGGATTTTCTAAACGTCCTTGTGTAACATGAATGTACGTGCAATGCACTCCTTGTTTTGCATACTTTAGCATAATTGGCCCACCTAAAATTTCGGCATCCAATGAATGGGCACCAATACTTACAACTCGTTTTATCTCACTCATATTTCTCTCCTAAATAGTTTTTTTATAATCTACAAATGTTCTAAAGACTTTAACACCATGTCTTTCATAAAATCTTCTACCTGGTGCATCAGTTGATATAAAATATAAATGATATATTCCTCGTTTCTCCATCTCCAACTGCATAATATCAAACAGAATACCACCAATTCCAAAATTTCTAATTTCTCCTTTAACCCCAAATGGGCCAAAGCGCATTGGATTGCCATCAATCATTCGCATACAAAAGCCAACGATTTCTTGCTCACGATTTAAAACTAGTAGAATACAATCTTCTGCTGTGTTATTTTGCATTGAAATCAATGCATTTCGTTTCCAACCTCCGCCAAATTCATTCTTTAAAAATTCAAGTAATTCTAAAGAATATTTATATTTAAAGTTTACAAATGAAAATCCAGCTTCTTGTACTTTAGATAACTTATCTAGTGTTTCTTCACTAATATTATAGCCGTGCAAATCTTTACACATTGAGTAGCTTTCTTCCCCTGCCTGGTAACCCATTTTATCAAAAAATTTAATTGCACAACTATAATTATCTTTGTCTACACCTGGAAAGAAATAATTTGGACTGTATGCTCCAAGAGTTACTGTCTCTACACCCATTGATTTTAACTTAACTTCAACATATTTAACTAAAGCTTCTCCAATACCTTGTCGTTTATGAGATTGATCAACAAACATAACATTAATCCATCCACGAGTAGGTTCCAGTCCTCTTTCAAGATACGGGAACTTCCTTTTGGTTGCCATCAAAAATCCAACTACACAGTCATTCTTTACAGCTATAAAGCAAAGCTCTGTATCAAAATTTTCGTCAAACAATGCTTGCTTCCGAAACTTATGAATAGTAATTGGATCAGCAATCAATGTTTTGTTCCATAAATCAACTACTTCTTTTTCATGTTTTTGACTATAATTTTGTATTTCCATTTCTTCACCTCCTCCACTTATTTTTAATCGAACACTAATTACTTTAGTTGTTCATATCAATATATTAATATGTTAATATATTAAGTTGGTTTAATTATATAACTATTTAATAAATTTGTCCAAGCTTTTTAAACTTTTTTTCAAAAAAACTTTATTTATATAAATAAAAAAACAAGCTCTTCTAACTAAATGAAATGAGCTTGCTTTCATAAAACTATACTTTTATATTCACAGTGACAGAATACCAATCTTTATTAAAATACGTTTCTGCATATTCAATGATTTCATCGAATTCATTGAACGCAATTCTTTTAACAAAAAATGTATCTGTATTCTTTTTTATATTCATCAACTTAGCAATTCTGTTATCATTAACTTGCCTTACTGAATAATTCTCATTTACCCAAATCGGAATAATCCCATATTCCTTTAGTGTTTTATAAAAAGATGCATTTTCATAGATTTTATTAGCTTGGCTGAGGCTTAGAATACGACTATCTACAAAAGAACTTTGATATGCAATTGGCTCATTATTTGCAAGCCTTATTCTTCGAACACATATCATTGACTGATCATGTGGTATTTCCAATATATCTGCAATATTTGAGTTTACAACTTCTTCAATTTTATCAACATGCATATCAATCTCATAGCCTTGCTGCAATAATTCATCGCTAAAACTAATTGAAGTCAAACCACGAATCATTTGTTTTTTTGCAACAAACGTACCTACTCCCTGCACACCATTCAAATAACCCTCTTTTATCAAATCATTAAATGCTTTTCTAACCGTAATGGTAGATACATTATATTTTTTCTTAAGCACGGATTCACTATCCACTTTATCACCTGGTTGTAAAGTACCTGATTTAATAGCGTTTATTATATCCTGTTTAATTCTAATATACTTCGCAACTTTATATTCCATAGTATAATACCTTCTCCTAACATATTAATATGCTTACTGATAAGTATTATATCATAACCATCGAAAATTGTTTATATGATATTAGAGCAGTACTGCCTTTTTCCAAAAAACGACTTTCCTATCTTTTTTATCCTTCATAATTTACGTCATATTATATACACTTCTTATATAATTTTACGCTTATATGACAGTATATTCAATCTTCTAATAACGCCTAAAATATACCTACCATATAACATAAGTTATCATTTAAAGGAATCTAAAATGTAGTATTACCTCATTCAATATAATCAATTATTATGATTTTTATATAGTTCAAGTAAGCGATTATACTGCCATTCATGCTCAATATGATATCATTTTAAACATATCCTACAGCTTTTCATTATCTTCAAGTAGCCTCACATAGGTTCCTTTCATTTGATCTTGTAATATTTGATCTAGAAATTCTATTAACTCTTCAGGTGATTGATTGATTCCCCCTAAAGTCCAATTTTCTACAACGCTTCCGAAAGAAAGAATATAATAATGAGTTAATAGATCAGAATAGTTTTTCTTAATATTTAATCCTTCAGTAAATGATAAGATAGCCTTTTTTATTATGACATAAATATCATCATAAAAATACTTTAGTATGGATTCATGCCCTAATGAATTTATAATATTCTTACAAACTATCCTATTCTGATCGATGTATTTTAACAACTTTAAAAGTCCCTCTTGCCAAAGTTCTTCACCTTCTAAATCATTAAAAATAGCCAATGCTTCTTTTTGAAATATCCATTCAACAAGATGATAAATATCTTTAAAATGATAATAAAAAGTTTGTCTATTTAAGCCACTTTCTCCAACGATTTCTCTTATGCTAATCTTATCTAATGTTTTATTTACTAATAGCTTTTTTAAAGAATCTGCTAAAATATGCTTAGTTATTTCAGCTTTTGCATTATTTTGCATAAAATCTCATTCCTTCATTTATTCATATTATACTGAGTATAATTATATATTGTCAGTACTACGCCAGCCAACTTATCCAATGTGTAATTTTTTGTAAAGTATAGTGATATATATCTAAAGAAGAATGTATTATAATATTATTTTACCAGTGATTTCTCTGTTGTAAAGTTTAAGTATTAAGCAAATATAGTTCCATTTAGTTTATTAATTTCATTTTACTTAGCATAAAGAAATCAATCCGGTCAAATGTAGCCTATCCAATGTAATTTTAAGACACTTTTAAATAATTGTCTAGTTTTTATACATATCGTTAAAAGTGACTATAGTAAAGTTTTAAAAATAGTCTTATAATTTTTTGTACATTTATTTTGAATTAATGATAGTGAGGGTTAACTATGGACAATAATGAAAACAAATTATCACTCATAGAAAAGATTTCAACTCAAATTGTTGATAAAAGAAATGCTTTTTTTCTTATTTACACATTACTAGTTATTTTTTGTTTTTTTTCAAGATCGTGGGTAGTTGTTAATAATGATATTACATCCTATTTACCTGAAACTACCGAGACAAGACAAGGTCTGATCATAATGGAAGAAGAATTTATAACCTATGGGACTGCAAAGGTTATGATATCAAATATTACCTATGAGCACGCGTTAGCAATAAAAAAAGATTTAGAGGCCATAGAAGGCATCTCTAATATTCAATTTGATGAAAGTGCTGATCATTTTAAATCAGCTTCAGCACTTTTTCTGATTACATTTGAAGGCGAGGATAAAGATGAAATAACCCAAAATGCCATGAAAGATGTTCTTACTTACTTGGATGATTACGATCATTATATATCAAGTACAATTACAGAAGATTCTGTAGCTTCACTAGAGTCAGAAATAAAAGTGGTACTAATTATTTCAGTATTTATTATCTTAGGTGTTTTATTGTTCACTTCAAAAACTTATATGGAAATACCTGTTTTAGTACTCACTTTTGGAGTTGCAGCTATTCTGAATATGGGAACTCATTTTTTATATGGTGAGATTTCTTTTATATCTAACTCAATAGCCGTTGTTTTACAACTTGCATTGGCCATCGACTATGCGATTATTCTGTGTCATAGATTTACCGAAGAAAGAGAACATCTTCCAGCAAGAGAGGCAGCAATTAAAGCTTTAAGCAAAGCTATACCAGAGATTTCATCAAGTAGCTTGACGACAGTATCTGGATTAATGGCATTGATGTTCATGCAGTTTAGACTCGGTTTTGATATGGGACTGGTCTTAATCAAGGCTTTGTTATTTAGCTTGTTAGTTGTGTTTACCTTAATGCCAGGACTTTTAATGGTGTTTAGTAATGCAATGGATAAAACTGTTCACAAAAACTTTGTACCTAAAATAACGAAATGGGGTAATCTTGTAGTCAAGACAAGATATGTTATTCCCCCATTATTTGTTATTTTAGTCATAGGATCATTCTATTTTTCAAATCAAACAAACTATGTTTATGGTTATAGTACGCTAACGACAGTTAAAAAAAATGAAACCCAAATTGCTAATAAAAAGATAAAAGATACCTTTGGAAGCGATAATTTACTTGCTGTTATTGTACCAGCTGGCGATTATGAGAGTGAAGGAAAGCTATTAAAAGCTTTTGAAGAATTAAAGGTAACAGAAACAGCCATTGGCCTTGCAAACTCAAAAGTAAATGACAGACATTATGTTACTGATAAATTAAATCCAAGACAATTTGCCGAATTGACTGACATAGACATTGAAATATCTAATTTACTTTATAGAGCCTATGCTGTTGAGCAAGGTACATATAGTAAGTTAGTTAATGGTCTAGATGAATATGATGTACCGTTAATAGATATTTTTATATTTTTGTACAATCAAAAAGAAGCTGGATATTTTACACTAGATCATGAGTTAGAAACTGAAATAGATGAGTTGTATGAGATGTTAAGTGAAGGAAAAGCTCAATTACAAGGTAAAAATTATTCTAGATTATTACTCAATTTAAATATGCCTGAAGAAGGTGAAGAAGCTTTTGAATGGTTAGATAAATTCCATAACATAGCCTATCAATACTATGACGAGGTTTATTTTGCTGGAGCTACTACAAGTAATAATGACTTAGGAGTCTTTTTCTCAAAAGATAATATTATCATTAGTGTTTTATCTGCTTTATTTGTTATGATTATTTTATTGTTTACATTTAAATCAGCAGGACTACCAGTTCTATTGGTTTTAACTATACAAGGTAGTATTTGGATTAATTTCTCGTTTCCAGCTGTTGAAAACACCAATATTTTCTTTATGAGTTACTTGGTTGTAACATCGATTCAAATGGGTGCAACTATAGATTACGCCATCGTAATTACTAGTCGTTATATGGAACTAAAGAAATGGATGCCAATACATGAAGCTATGATAAAATCTTTGAACCAAGCTTTTCCAACTATCATTACTTCAGGTACCATTTTGTCATCAGCTGGCATATTAATTGGACGTTTAGCTTCTGACTATGCCATTGCTTCTATTGGTACCTGTTTAGGCAGGGGCACAGTTATTTCTCTTGTTTTAGTTATGGGAGTTCTACCTCAGACACTTTTGTTTGGTGATAAGATAATTGAAAAGACAGCATTTGTCTTAAAAAGACCAGGGCTGATAACAACACATAGAGGTAACTTGCGAATTAGTGGTCGATTGCAAGGCTATGTTTCAGGTTATATTGATGCTGAAATTAAAGGTACCATCAAAGGTGAAGTTACAGGAATCGTTGAAGTCGGAGGAGCTTCACTCGAGGACCAGCTTTTGACAACAAAGGAGGTTGAAGAATGAAAAATTTCAATAGATATCTATCTGTTGTACTCATAATCCTTATTCTATCATCTCAACTGTTATCTTATAATGCATTTGCAGAGGCCACTTCTAATACTATATATATTTATACAGCAGAAGACTTAATTAAGTTTTCTAAGAAGTGTACTTTGGACACATATTCTCAAAAAAAGATAGTGAAATTAGCTAATGACATAGACTTGTCTGGTAAAGATTTCAGCCCAATCCCAAGTTTTTCTGGTATCTTTGATGGTGATCATCATACCATAAGTGGTTTAAAAGTTTACGGTGCTGGTTCTGTTCAAGGTTTGTTTCGTTATTTACAAGAAGAAGGCGTTATAAAAAATCTTCATGTAGAAGGTATTGTTAAGCCTAGCGGATCTAAAAGTGAAGTAGGTGGCATCGTTGGTACTAATAAAGGACTAATTTTCAATTGTTCTTTTAAGGGTAAAGTAAACGGAACTACAAGTATCGGTAGCATAGTTGGTTATAATGATAAAACAGGTATTATTAAGGACTGTCAATCCACTGGTTCAATCATTGGTGAACATTATACAGGAGGAATTGTCGGGCTAAATTTAGGTTATGTAGCAAAATGTTTCAATAACAGTAAAGTCAATACGACAGATAGTGCAATTCCAAATAATGATATAGCATTTAATAATTTGAAAGATCTTGATATGAGTCAATTAAACTCAACAGAAAATATTAATACTCAAACAGACACTGGTGGCATTGTAGGGCACAATCAAGGCATCATAGAATCTAGTCAAAATCATGGGACCATCGGTTACCAACATGTTGGGTATAATATTGGTGGTATAGCAGGTAGGCAATCAGGCTATATATTGAACTGTAAAAACTATGGTATAGTAAATGGCCGAAAAGATGTTGGGGGTGTTGTTGGACAGGCGGAACCCTTTATTCGTCTTTTGTTTTCAGAAGATACTCTAGGGCAAATTGATAAAGAGCTAGTTGTTTTACATGATTTAATAGAAAAAGCAGTTAATGAAGGAGATCAATCTTCAGAAGTTGTTCATGATAGATTAGAGAGTTTAAATGAACTCACAGCTTCTGCCTCTAATGAAATGCAAAACTTGACGGACAGTACCACTGACTAT
Source organism: Brassicibacter mesophilus (assembly GCF_050433385.1). NCBI lineage: Bacteria > Bacillati > Bacillota > Tissierellia > Tissierellales > Thermohalobacteraceae > Brassicibacter > Brassicibacter mesophilus. The sequence continues at coordinate 35,143 of NZ_JBNPXI010000020.1, read as the reverse complement.
GTTGACACATCAACAGACACAATAAATACTGGTATTAATAGAATGCGTAATGTTATGATTCAATTAGAACCTGTTCTCGATAGCTTTATAAAAGGATCTGACAAAATGAAAAGTGGTTTTGATAAATTAGAAAAAGGTTTTCAAAAATTATCCAAATCTTCAGCTTCCATAAATAATAGTATCAAAGACTTAGATGATGCTTTTGAAGATTTAGATAAAGCATCAAAAAATGCCAATCTTGCTTTTAATAAAATTTCAAAAGCAATGAAGCTTATTGAAAAAGCTGCTGAAAATTCAGAAGAAGTTGATAAAGCGTTGAATGAACTAGATAGTGCATTATTAGATCTTCAATTAGCAATGGATGCTGGTATTGAAGCTCTTGAGAAGATTGCTGCAGCATTAGAGAATGTGGATGATCCTGCAAATATCGATTGGGATACCATCAGTAAAGAATTACGAGATGAACTTCAAATTATGTCAAAACATATCAATTCTGCAATACCTAAGATAAGGCATGCATTACCTATACTTGTAGAAGAGCTTGGAAAAGATCAAGCTCTAATAAGAGAAGCTATCACTGAGATAAATGATGCCATAAATGATTTGAAAGTTTTCTCTGATTACGTCAGTGATACTTCTGAAGATATACAATCCTCTATAAAAGATCTGGACTCAGCATCATCAGCCGCAACAGCTGCTATGAAAGATATTTCAAAAGGTATGGGGTATTTTTCAGATGCTTTAGATGCTTTTTCAAATGGCTTAAGTGATGTGGAACTAATTCTCAAAGAGCTTAATGGACAAAAAAAATTACAACTACCTAATTTAAGTAGTTATGTAACTGAAAGTAGTGATTCTTTATTTAAAGAAATGAATAAGATTTCAAATGAGCTATCTTTGCTCAATAAGGACACAAAGAATGCGTCTGAATCTTTCTACAATAATTCTAGAGCAATTAATAAACAATTTGAGGTCATTGTTGAGATTATAAGGGAAGGCTTAAATTCATTATCCTTTGAACATAAAGATTTATTTGAAGATATTTCAGATCAAAGCTTACAGGAAGAATCAACTATTGAGAATGGCCTCATCAGAGATTGCTATAATGAAGGTTCTATTTTTGGTGATGTAAATGTAGGTGGTATTGCAGGTTCAATGTCCATAGAGTATGATTTTGACCCAGAAGACGATATAGTAAACAAGGGAAATAAGTCATTCAATTTTAAATACCAAACAAGAGCTCTTTTAATATCATCAAGCAATAAAGGAAGTATTCAAGCTAAAAAGGATTACGTAGGTGGTATTGTAGGAAAAATGGATGTAGGTTTAATTAACAAAAGCGAAAACTACGGCTCTATAGAGAGTCTATATGGAGATTATATTGGAGGAATAGTTGGTTCTTCAAATAGCATAATTAGAAAATGCTATTCTTTGAGTGAAATTTCAGGTAGAAACTATGTTGGTGGAATCGCTGGATTTGCCACTGATGTTTTCGATTCCTTCGCATTGATACAAATAAATAAATCTAATGAATTTACAGGTGCCATAGCAGGTGATATTGCGGGAGAGTTTAAAAACAATTACTTTGTCAGGGGCAAATGGGAAGGTGTAGACGGAATTAGTTATGGTAATAAAGCTACCCCTCAATCTTATGATAATTTTATCTTACATGAGGGTTTGCCAGAATCATTTAAGTCATTTCAATTAACTTTTGTTGTTGATGGTGATATTATAGATATAATACCATTTCAATATGGCGACTCACTTGATTTAGGAAAGTTACCAGATATTCCTCAAAAGAAGGGGTACTATGGTAGTTGGCCACCTTACAATTATGATAAATTATTCTTCTCAAAAAAACTTGAAGCAATTTATATGCCTTTGATTCAAGTACTATCGTCAGATAATAATAAATCTCATCCGAAGTTATTAGTAGAGGGATCTTTTAAACCTAGTGATACATTAGATATGAATGAGATTAATTCTTCGAATCTTACAATTAATAATATTTCCGTAATTGAAGAATGGTCAATACAGTTGAATGCAACATTAGACAAACCTTTAACTTTTAGATATTTAAGACCAGAATCAAATAAAAATGTTATACTATACCAAAAAAAAGATAATGAGTGGAAAGAGCTGAAAACAACAGTAGATGGTAAATATTTATTGTTTGAATCGGATCTAACAAGCTTTAATTTAGCAGTTGTAGAAAAGACAAATAGTAAAATTGCATATTATATTTTAAGTCTCATGATAATTGCAATCACCATTTTATTAATTTCTAAGAAAAAGAATACTACCTCTAAAAGCTTGGGATAAAACCTTGATTTATTAAATCAAGGTTTTATTATTTTCATTTCTATGTTATTTAAAATGTTAAGAATTTCCTTATTAATAATATCAGGCACGTACTGATGCATGTTATGATTTGATCCTTTAATAATCCTTTGTTGACTCTTCGTAGACCAATTTTTTAATGCTTCCTGACTATTATTCCATTCCAGTTCGTTAGCTTCACTCTCAGAAGTAAGTATTATAAGAGGAATATCACCTATTTTAGAGAATTCCACAACTTTTGAGGCATTAATTTGTATATTATTTTCTTCATCATGTTTGTTCTTATTTACCATGTTTCTTATATACATTGCCTTATCAATTTCTTTTAAACCTTCAGGTACAAGAGAAAAATTATTTCTGGGAGCATATACTGTATCCACGAAATTGGGGGAATTATTGAACAAAAGTCGAATTACACCTATTTTATTCAAGAATGATTTTAATGACAATGTTGAAGCTGCATCTTCATCAAATGTTTTCTGGGCATAATATTCAGGGTTCCCAGCATCTATTAAAACAATCCCTTTCACTTCATCCTTGTACAATTGCGCAAACCTTAATACTTCAAGAGAAGCCAAGGAATGTCCTACAAGAATATAAGGAGGTTTTGCACCTGATTTCTCAAGTAATTCATGTACTTCTTCGGTTATTGTATCAATATCTCTAGGCGTTTTAGAAATACTACTCCATCCGTATCCAGGTCTATCGTATACTGCTATCCTTGTTTGTTTGGATATTTCGTTATATAAGGGATAATATTCGACATAAGGACATGGAATGCCCCAACCAGATGCAAAAACTACAGTAGCTTTCCCTTCCCCTTTTGAATAGATATGCATATCATGTCCATCTATATTAATTATTTGCCCTGGTGGAGTATATTTTCTATTATCAATATATTCAGCAGATTTTTCATAAATAATTCCTACTGTGACTATTAAACTTATGCCTACCATTCCTATGATAAAAAATTTTTTTATCCATTTTAATACTCTCCTCTTAATGCTTAAGTTATTTTTTTTAGTTCCATTTTTTTTCATAATGTCAACTCCTTACTATATGTTCAAGTATTAGTATAAAGATGAAATCTCACGATTTTTTATATAATTTCTTAAGATTTCTTTACAGCTATTACACATTTTATTTACAAATGATATAATCAAACTATGTTTTTGTGAATTTATTTAAGGGTGGAGTACAATGAATAATTATAATATTTTAATAATTGAAGATGACAAAGAGATAGCTGATTTAATTGAGACTTTCCTTGTTAATGAAGCATACTGCGTGTATAAAGCTTATAATGGAAATGATGGCTTAGAACTACTAACGAAGCATAAAATTCATCTAATTGTGTTAGACATTATGCTGCCTGGAATTGATGGTCATGAAATCTGCAGAAAAGTAAGAAAAAAATTAGATATACCTATAATAATGCTTAGTGCTAAATCTCAAGATATGGATAAAATATTAGGTCTAGGAATAGGTGCTGATGATTACATGGTGAAGCCTTTCAATCCCATGGAGCTAGTTGCCAGAGTAAAATCTCAGCTAAGACGCTATATAACCTTAACTAAATCTCAAGTAACCAATCACATTGATAGTATTATTGAAATTAAAGGATTAACAATAAATAAACAGAATCACTCAGTTTATCTTTTTGATAAAGAAATAAGCCTTACTCCTACGGAATATGAAATATTGCTCCTTCTTGCAAGTAATACGGGGAGGGTTTTCAGTTCAGAAGAAATATTCGAAAGGGTATGGCAGGAAAAATATTATAAATCCAATAATACTGTTATGGTACATATATGGAGGCTCAGAGAGAAAATTGAAGTTAATCCTAAAGAGCCTAAATTAATTGAAACTGTATGGGGAGTAGGGTATAAAATTGAAAACTAATTATATGAAAATCAGATATAAGATTATTCTTACTTATTTTTTAAGTGCTGTATTATCTGGAATATGCAGTTTGATACTGTCCGTTATATGTGCAATTGTCTTTCATGAAAGAATTTATGACTTGCTTGGATGGTTAGATTCCCACGTTATCGCTATTCCAGTTCTATTATTATTAATTATACTTTTTTTCTTTTTACTTATGAGTATATTTTTTCTCTTATTAACTCAGAAAAGCACCAGATACCTTGAGGAAATAACAAAAGCTCTCCAAAGAATATCTAACGGTAGCTTAGATACAAAAATTCCAGTAAGAACCACCGATGAATTAGGTGAATTAGCACAAGTCATAAATAGTATGACACTTAAACTTACTTCTCTTTTAGAAGAAGAACGAAACTGGGAGCGGTCAAAAAACGAATTAATAACAAACGTCTCTCATGATTTGAGGACACCCTTGACATCTATACTAGGTTATGTAGAACTGATATCTAAACAAAAATACTCAGATGATATAAAATTACATCAGTACTCAAATATTATTCAAGAAAAATGCATACACCTAAAGAAACTAATTGACGACTTATTTGAGTATTCAAAGTTAAGCAGCAAAGAAGTTTCTGTAAACAGATCAGAAGTAAATCTACAAGAATTACTAGAGCAAGTAGTTATTGGTTTTATGCCTGTATTAAACGCGAATGGAATGGAGTACAGGATTCTCTCACACAAAGTTAAAGTTATGTTATTGGCTGATCCTATTTTACTTGCGAGGTTATTTGATAATCTGATAAGTAATGCTATTAACTATGGAAAAGAGGAAAAATATATAGATATAGAACTGTTAGAGGAATCAAATGAAGTAGTTGTGAAAATAACTAATTATGGTGAAAATATACCTGAAAACGACTTACCTCACATTTTCGAAAGATTATACCGTGTTGAAAAATCTAGGTCGAGGCAAGACGGTGGTACAGGCCTTGGCCTTGCAATTGCAAAAAGTATTGTAGAAATACATAAAGGTAAGGTCAATGCATTCAGCAAAAATGGAAAGACTGTATTTGAGGTAAGATTAAGTACCCTTGACAAGGGTTGATATTATATTATTTTCTAATTGATTAACATACTAAAGGATGTTACGCTTAGTAACATCCAATTAAAAAGGTGACCAGCTCCTGAATAAATTTTTTAAGTAAAATGATGTTTTCTGATATAATTTGAAATGCTCCTTATAGTCCTTTAGGCAGAACCACAGTAAATGTTGAACCTTTTCCATGAGTACTTTTAACATAAAGTTGGCCACCATGCATTTTGATAATTTCATCTGCTATAGCTAGTCCTAGTCCCATTCCGCCCTCTTTTGTACTTCTGCTTTTATCCTCCCTAAAAAATCGTTCGAATATAAATTCCAAGTTCTTGCTATCAATTCCACAACCATTGTCTTTCAATTCAATACGTAAATTATCATAATCATCTGCCAGTGTAAAACTAATTATTACTCCGTCCTTACCATATTTAATAGCATTGTCTAATAGATTTCTTATGACTCGTGCAATCTCATCTTTATCTATATTAGCAAAAATGGTGTATTCCGGGATTTCAACATCAATTTCCATCATGTTTTCCTGTAATACTGGCAAATATTCAATAAGCAACTCCCTTAACATTTCAGATACATCGACCTTCTGTTTATTTATCACAAAATGCCCAGATTCTAGCCTTGAAAAATCGAGAAGCTCTCGTAGAAGCTTTTCCATATACAGTGCTTTTTTTCTTATAATTGTTATATATCTTTTTTCCTCTTCTTCATCTTCATAAACATTGTTCTCTAATGATTCTGAATACCCTATAATAGATGTCAGAGGCGTTCTAATGTCATGAGATATATTTGAGACTAGTTTTTTTCTCTGTTCATGGTATGCTTTTTCAACATCTACCTGATTCTTCAACCTCTCTGACATCTTTTCAAATGCAACTGCTAGATATCCTATTTCATCTTGTGAAGTATCATTTATAGCTATATCCATATTATCCAATTCAAATTTTGAAATCTCTTTATAAAGTATATTGAACCGCTCGGAAATGCTTTTCGAAAACATATAGGCAAAAGAACTTGATATAATAAGTGTAATTCCTAGTCCAATTAAAAACATTTTACCGAAAATGCCTGCTCCTTTGAGCCCATTTATACTAAACGAAAGAGCAGTATAGTATTTTGCAGGTACTATTATCACTAAGAAACCTTTCTCATCATTTGCCATGTTTATCTCTCTAGCAACCATCCATCTTGTTTGAGAAAACTCCCCATGCTTCGATAAGCTTTCCATTAGTTCACTCATAGTCTCAATTTGCTGATTTGAAGCGGTGGTATATACTAGTTTCATTCGTTCAGATAGTAATTCCAATTCTATACCATTGTATTTTTCTTTCCACTCATTCAATATTGATTTAATTTTCAAATAATCAAATGAATTAAGTTTTTGAACTTGACTCGCTGCACCATTTGCCACACGCTCCATATCATTTGTATTAATTCCAGCCCACCAACCATTATTTATTAAATACCAGTTTATAAAAATAAAAATAATTACAGATATTATGATAGACAAAATAAAAATAGTAAAAATTTTCGTCCTTAGCCTCATCTTTTACCCCCAATGCATATTATGAAACTACAAATTTGTATCCTATTCCTCTTATGGTTTTTATGAAGTTTGGGTTTTTGGGATTGTCCTCAATTTTATCTCTAATATGACTTATATACACCATAACAGAGTTATCATCTTCAAAATTGTCTTCCCAAACATTATTATAGATTTGTGCCTTTGTGAAAACTCTTCCTGGATTATCCATAAAGAATTTTAATAATTTGAATTCTATTGCTGATAGTTCAATTGGTATACCATTTTTGGTAAAAGAATAACCCTTAAGATCAATACACAAATTACCTCTGATTATTTTCTCAGTAACCTCAACAGGCTCCCGGAAAGCACTACTCCGTTTAATATGTGCTTTTATTCTTGCAGTAAGTTCTGCCGGACTAAATGGCTTGGTTACATAATCATCTGCACCTAGACCAAAACCTAGTATCTTATCATAATCTTCTTGCCTTGCACTAAGGAAAACCACAGGCAAATAAGGGTTATTCTTCCTGATTTCTCTGAGCACTTCAAAACCGTCTATATCATTCATCATAATATCTAATACGATCAGGTTATATTTATCGAAGTCAATCATCTTCAAAGCCTTTCGTCCACAATCAGCCTGAGAAACTTGCATCCCTTCTCTTTTCAGGTGCGTGACAATAAGCTCACGTATTTCTTTCTCATCATCAACAACCAATATTTTCTCACCCGGCATTGGCCATTCCTCCTTACCAGATACACATGTAATTTTTCAGAAAAATAAAATAAAACTTGCCATATCAAGTATATAATTTCAAAACTCCTATTTGCAACAATATTTTTAAAGGATACTTATTACAGATCATTTTATTAGCATAGCGATTCTAAAACATCTCAATAACAACTCCTAATATCTAAACCCTAGCAAGTTCCAATAATTATATATCCAAACAAAAACCAGACATATGACTGCACCTGCAGAAGTATTAATTCTGAAAAACAAACTGCCGTGCTTACACTTCCAGCTGACAACCGAATATACAGCCAAAACGATAGATATCAAAGTATTAATAATTGGTATGATTAATATGAACTTTGCATCTAATGGTATTCCATACCTTAGTCTCTCACCCCAAGTCATCATACTTATTATGAAAAACATGATATTAAGTAAGGAATTTACACCAACTATCCAGTATACATATCTGACTATTTTAAATCCTATTGTATTTTCTTTATATTTTTTTATAATGCATCTTACAGAAAAAACAATCCACAACATGATTTCAAGAAGGAACACTATAATGCAAACAATGAATAAACCAATTTGGAAAAAATTTTCATCATACCAGTTAATTCTTTCATATGTTCCATGCCAACTATTGGATGTTTGAGCCATATATGCTATGTCACTTCCCTTACCTTGCTCAAATATAATATATTCCCCATTTGACTTCCTAAATACCATTTTAGTAATCTGAACTGCAGAAGTAATTGATTCCTTTCCAGTGAATGGGTCTATCTCATTAACAGTAATAGATCCATCTTTATTAACAGATATCTTTACATCTTCTCCTGCCCCAAATATGTCCCCTTTGTTCAATGTGCTTCTTGCATACTCACCAAACCTATAAGTGCCTTCTACATTTTTATTTATGTCACTACTAAAAGAAATCTTATGAGTATTATTTTCAATAGACGGATAATAATGATCTATAAAATCATTTACAAAATACTGTGGAAATGAATTATTAGAGCCTTGGTTAACAGAAACAAATATTCCTATATTATAATCAGGAAACAAACTTACTTCAGTTGAAAAGCCATCAGGTGAATAACCAGGATGTCTTATTGTACGTAAACCATTTCTCAACCCTTCACAAAATCCATAACATGTTCCAGGAATTTTAGAATCAAACCCCGCCTGGCGACTATGCATTAGTATTGCCGTATCTTTTTTTAAAATACGTTTACCATTGTATTCACCGTTATTAAGGTGAGCCATCATAAATTTAGCCATGTCATCAGCAGTTGAAATAATACCACCTACAGGATATAAATTGAAGTATCCTTTCATTTCCCTTGGTTCTATGGTTTCGCCAATCGATACATACCCTTTTGCAAGTTCTGGTAAATTCATCTTGAAACTAGTATTTGTCATTTCTAACGGCACAAATATATTTTTATCTATATATTTAGCACAATTCATTCCAGATACTTCTTCAACGATACATGCCGCAAGTGCCATACCATAATTGCTATATTGAATATACTGACCTGGCTCTCTAACTACAGGAAGCATTCTTTTCTTCAAAACTCCTGACACAGGCTTTGCTTCAGATTCTTTTTCTGATAAATCCCCTATGACATCGCTATCTATACCTGATGTATGTGTAAGAAGATGAGCCATTGTTATTTTCTTATTATAGGTATTCTTTATTTCAAAACTATTAAGATATTTGTTAACATCTTCATTTAGATCAACTTTCCCTTCCTCAACCATTTGCATTGCTGCACTAGCAGTAAAAAGCTTTGTTACCGATGCTATCCTAAATAGTGTCTTGTCTGGAACAACAGGTATTTTCTCTTCTAAATCTGCATATCCATATCCTTTTGATAATATGATTTCTCCGTCTTTAACGATTGATATAACAGCTCCTGGAATATTGTATTTTTTCATGTTGCTATTGAACGCAGTATCTATATAACGCTCTAATTCTCCTGAGTATATACTTTCGTTTAGCTTACTTAAAAAGATTGATTTGTCTTGAATAACATGCTGAACAGCTAATGCATGACTAGTATAAAACATACATATCACTGAGCAAACAATTATTAATACCAATTTTCTTGAATTTCTTTTACAGGACAAGTAGTAACTATTAATATCTTTCAACAACTTCACACCTTTCTCATTTATTTCTTATTTGATCAATAGCTAAATTCTAACAATCTCAATTTAAATACAGCTTAATAGATTCTTAAAATAATATTAAAAATAGTGTGAGGTTTTTGTTTTAATTAATTCCATCTAAACATAGAGTTATGCATTCTCTTTTAACAAAATACAAAAGCTGAAGGGAGTGATGTTTATAACACCACGCCCTTCAGCTTTGATTAATTACTATTTAATTAATGGTTTTTTCTTTAATTGGATGTCCACTGTTAAATATATACTATAATAGAATGAAGTTTGGAATGAGAGTTCTTTAACATAATTATTGGTATCCTATATCTACTTCAATTTTTTATTGAACCTAATAACTATTATTGTCTTCTACATTCAAACTTTCAAGTGCTTTTTTAAATAATCGATCTGATTCTTTTTGTATTTGATCATTTACTTGATAATTATTTTTTTGCAGTATATCAAGTAATTCTTTTGTAATTTGAGCTGTTGTGGTTCCTTCATGTTCATCTACTACTCTTTTATAAGCATTAATTACTTCATCATTAATTTTATTCGGTTCAGAATAATCATTCATTGGATGAATATAAGGTCTAATATAACCAATATATAAGTTTCCTACTTCTTTTATCTCAGGAACATCTTTATATTTTAATAAATATGACTCAGTTTTTAAGGCTCTATCTGCTAGTTCATCCCAAGATATAGCAAGGTGTGCGTCTTTAAATGAAAGTTTTTCAGACTCTGTTGCATAAATTTCTATATAGTCTTTCATATCATTTGATAAGTAAGGAATATATTTTTTCAAAAGACTATAGTTCTGTATTGGATAAAAATCACCTTCTAATACAACTAGTTTGTACCCACCATTTATTATTTCTGTTATAAGTTCTTTTAGATCTGAATCTTCTATTGTATCAATTTTTTCTTTATCAAACTCAAATCCAAAAGTATTATGTAATTGATTGGCTCTATCATTTTCAAATAATGCACTTGAATATTCATAAGTATAATCTCGTTGTATATTTTCTAATCCTAAAATCATTGCACCTGCATTTTCTTCAGAAACTTTTTCAATGTTTTTGTCAATATATTCCATAGCTACATAAGGCTTCTCGTTTTTAATAATTTCATTATATTGAAGAACAATTTCTTCTTCATCTTCTTTGGTAATCTTATTTTCTTCTTTATTTTCGTTTTCACTTTCCTGACTAATACTCTGATTTTGACTATTTCCTTTTACTACGTTGTCCGTCTTTTCTGTACAGCCACCTAATATAAAAGTACTTATTAATGCTATAATCAGTAATTTTTTCAAAATAGCCTTACCTCCTCTGATCACATAGTCTTATACATGCAATATACTATCATAATATTTCGCATGAAAGTAGTTACAAAATGATCTCAAAATCAACATATCAACCTCATGCTTGACTTATTTACTAGTCTATAATACTATAACCTTAGAATATACATAGCTAAGGAGCTGATCCCATGGTTTATGCAGATGATTTATCCCTTCCTTTTTAGATTATAAAAAGAGAAGGGTGCTAAAATGATAAATGAAAGTTTGAATAGTAAAAATAAAATAGATTCAAAGAAGATTAACAAAATGGCTTTACCACTAATCTTAAACTCGGTAACAGCTATGATAATTGGTCTATGTGATCAAGCTATGGTTGGAAGAATATCCTTAGAAGCTTTTGGTGCAGTTGGTCTCATTGCCTCTACAATAAACAGCCTTACAGGTGTTTTTGGCATGACTTCAGTTGCTTTTAACATTTTAGGTGCAAAATGTAAAGGTAAAGAAGATGTTATAGGTTTATATGGAAATTTTGCTGTCAATTTGTTAATAAGCTTAGTTACAGGTCTAACCTTTTTTATTTTAACCTTGTTGTTTGGTAAAGCTATTCTTCAAAACCTTTATAACCTAAAAGGTATAGTCTTAAGTGAAAGTGTAAATTATCTTTATGTATTCAGTCTTTCTTTAGGGCTAAATATGATACTTTTCACATTTTCATCTTACTTAAAGATTGTTAACAACACAAAGCATATACTTTATGCAAATGTTACATCATCTATTTTAAATGTAATATTTGATTATATACTTATTTTCGGACATCTTGGTTTTCCTAAAATGGGTATGTATGGAAATGCTATTGGTTCTGTTCTCTCACTTGCTGTAGGCATTGGTATTTATGTAGCTGCAACTAACCCTTTAAAGCTTTTTAAAGGGCTAAATATAAGCTTTAAAAAACTAACTAAAGATACTGTAAAAGTATCCATGCCTCTTATTGGACAAGAAATATTAGAATCAACCCTGCTTATAATATTCATAAATTCAATATTATCTCGTATAGGCATATTAGAGGTTTCTGTCTATAGCATGCTATCCTTAATAACAAGTATAGCCTTAATGCCAATGTACGCATATTCACAAACTTCGCTAACTTTTGTTAGTGAAAGCATTGGATCATCCAATAAAACCTCGCTTAAAAAAACTCCAAAAACTTGCATGATTTTTGCATTGTTTTTATTCTTTATAATTGCAACAATAGCCTATACTTTAAACCATTCTATTTTTAGAATTATAACTAATGACCTAACTTTGATTAAAACATCATCTATTTATATAGGTTTTGCCTTGATTGTTAACATTTTTAATGTACCAAATACCATTTATAAGTACAGTCTTCAGGGCATAAGCTATGAGAGGTGGGTATTTCGTACCTCAATAATTATTAATTTTATTGGAGTAAGCCTTATGTTTGTTCTTTCAATGTTATTTAGGCTAAATTTATACGGGATTTACCTCGGTTTGATGCTTAACTTCATAATTCTATCAATAGTTTTCAATGTTAAATACAATAAAGTATGCACTATAGTACAAAAGTAGCATTAAAATAATGCCTAAACATATTCATATATGTTTAGGCATTTGCATATAAAAGTTCTAGCATTTATGATGGATTTCACAAAAAAAGCTGATGTAAATGCAATTTCATCACTAACACATATATCCAAGACTTCAACTTATTTACGACCATTAATTATAATATTTCATTAAAGACATTACTAAATCTTCAATATAAATTACATGTTATCGTATTTTTATACCTTTATTGGTTTGTTTGATCAAATTTTCTAATGCCTCTGATATCATCCTATTTCTTCTCTACTAACACAATTCATTCAACGTGCACTTTGATAGAAAAATGATGCTAATACTCATTAATATTGATTTTATATAAAGATATACTTCCAGAACAAATGGGAAATAAAATTCATAGATTTTCAAATATAAGTATTATAATTTCAGAAGCATAGCATTCATGTAAATCCAAGCACATTCTCTGAATATAGAGCATATGATAATTTTATAATACTATGAAAGGAATGAACAATATGTATAGTGTATATAAACCACATCCGTGTCCTTACTACGCTAACACTCCCATGTATAACTCATACAACATGTATAATTTCTATAAAACGTATCCATATCTTTACTGGGTTAATACGCCAATGTATAACTCAGAGTTTTGGAAAAAATTTATTAAATTAAAGGATTATGGTCCAGAACCGTTTGTAGTTAATATTAATGAGGCTACAAAACAAAACAATACTTTTCGTACCGCTTTATGGACTGGAGACAATTTGCAGGTTACTTTGATGAGCATCAATGTTGGAGAAGACATAGGTTTAGAAGTTCATCCCACAGTCGATCAATTCATACGTATTGAAGAAGGGCAAGGACTTGTTAAAATGGGTGATAAAAAAGATAAGTTGGATTTTCAAGAAAAAGTCTATGATGACTATGCAATCATGATACCTGCTGGTAAGTGGCACAATGTAATCAATACAGGTAATAAACCACTTAAATTGTACGCTATTTATGCTCCACCTGAACATCCACGTGGCACTGTTCATGAAACTAAAGCAGATGCAGAAGCTGATGAAAGGAATCACGGCAAGTAATATCAAAATTAGCTTTAAAAGAAGTATGTAAAAACAGCCTTCCACGATAAAATCAAATTATCATAGGAGGCTGTTTTTTCAGAAATGTACCTTATAATAAAAATATTATCTAAATCTATTGACTTATCTAAAAGTATCAGGATATATTTTTTGATTTTAGACCAAGTAAAATTAAAAAAGCTCCCGGAATTAAAAATGGTATAACAATACTTAGATTTGAAAGTGGACCAAATATTATCATTCCAAAAGGTGTAGCTAATGAGGAAAATAAATCTACAAAAGAAAAGGTACGCCCAATGTATAATTCCTCGGTAATTTCTTGAATATGTGTTGTTAACGGAGTGTAATATAATGGGCTTCCTATTCCCATTACAAACATTAGTATAATAAACAAAACAATATTTTTACTTGGAATCAGCAATATCATTACTAACCCAAATAACGTTGCAGAAAAACCTATTAGTTTAAAAGGTGCAATTGACAATGTTTTGTAGGATAAAAAGAGACTAACTAGCAAAGCACCAATTGAAAAAGCTGTTTCAATTGTACTCAATATCCAAATCTTATCTCCAAATGATTGAAAAGCTAAAAGCGGAGTTAGTTGTGATGCTGGTACAACTAAAAAAGAAAAAGCGCTGTAAAACAAGATACTGTTCTTCAATGAGAGGTTGGATAGGATATAGCGCACTCCTGATTTTAATTCCTCTATTGGCTTATATTTGCCCTCACTGTTTTTTCGTACTGGTATAGATATGGTTGAAAGCAGTGAAATTCCAATTAAGGCAGTAATTACATCAATGAAAAAAACTCCAGACATTGATGTGAAGCTCATAATAATCCCGCTTATACCAGGTGAAATTAGCTGAATAACACACCAAATACTTGTGTATATACTGTTTGCTCTCATCAACTCTTTTTCTGGTACAAGGAGTGGTAACATGCTTTTGATTGCAGGCATCTGAATCCCAGATCCAAGGGATCGCAAGCAGTTAAAAAAGAATATCCAGCCAATGCTATCAATCCCAATCAAAAAAAATACAGCTAAAATAAGTGTAGAAAAGGCAACTGAGGAATCCGCTAACATTACAATTTTTTTAGGAGAATGGCGGTCTGCCATAACACCTCCAAATAGCATGATTAGTGCTTGAGGTAAATAGGTGGTGATTGTGACTCCTGCAACCGCAATTCCTGACCCTGTTTTTAAGGTAACATACCACATAACTGCAAATGAAACGATAGTGGAGCCAAGCAAAGATACTCCTTGGCTCGTCATATAGGCAAATAATTTAAAATGCCAATTATCGATTTCTATTTTTCTAAGCATATTTTATCCCCCTTAAATATATTTACCGGTGATACTTCTGCTGTCATTTCGCAGATCATTTGGTGTACCAGTTGCAACTACAGTTCCACCAAGATTACCACCCTCTGGCCCTATTTCGATAATCCAGTCCGATGCTCTGATAATATCCGTGTTATGCTCAATGATTAGTACCGTGTGATTGGAAGTGACCAGTTTCTTGAAAATAGTAATCAGTTTTTCAATATCATTGAAATGCAGACCGGTAGAGGGCTCATCCAGAATATAAAGCATATGCTTCTTTTGTTTGCGACTCAGTTCCTTTGCCAGCTTTAATCGCTGTGACTCACCGCCGCTGAAAGTTGTTGTGTTCTGTCCTAATTTGATATAGGGCAGACCAACCTCTTCTAATACTGATAACTTATTGAAAATTTCTGCTTCATCTTTCCAGAATATTGTAGCTTGGGATACATCCATATTTAAAATATCTGAAATGTTCTTATTTTTGTACGTTATTTCTAACACTTGATTTTTATATCGTTTTCCTTTGCAATCTGGGCAGGTAACGAAGTGATCAGCCATATATTGAAAAGCTACTTTGATTTGTCCCTGTCCCTCACAAGTTGGGCACTGCCCCTCTTTGGAGTTAAAGCTAAAATGCTTTTCATCCAAACCAAGTTCACGAGCATCTTGTTGTGTTGCAAATATTTTGCGTATTTCATCAAATGCCCCTATATAGGTGACTGGAGTAGAACGAGTTGACTTACCAATAGGGCTTTGGTCCATGTGAATGAAGCCATCAATTTCTTTGAAACCTTTTAGTTGTTTGAAATTGTGATTTACCAGGCGTTTCTTATTAATAGATTCATCTAATGCAGGAATAAGCGTATCAAATACCAGCGTGCTTTTCCCGGAACCACTCACTCCGGTAACGCAACACATTTTGTACAGAGGAAAATCAACCGTTATATTTTTCAGATTATTGGCCGTACAGCCTAACAAAGTAAGCCATTGTTTAGGCATTTGCAAGGCTTGCAATGTTTGAGATTTAATATCTTTTAAATATTTCCCGGTTAAAGACATAGGATTCTTAATAACATCATCCACACTGCCAAATGCAACAATTTCACCGCCATGAACTCCAGCACCGGGACCGACATCAATTAAATAATCAGCTTCAAGCATTGTGTCTTTATCATGCTCAACAACAATAACCGTGTTTCCTTTATCACGAAGTTTTTTCATGGTATCTATCATTAAATGATGATCTCTAGGGTGTAGTCCTATGGACGGTTCATCTAGAATATATGTTAATCCCACAAGATCACTGCCTAATTGGCACGAAAGCCGAACTCTTTGAAGTTCTCCACCAGACAGAGTAGGTGCTGTTCTGTCTAGGGTAAGATAAGATAGCCCAACCTGTATTAAATTTGTAACTCGAACTTTAATTTCTGGAAAAATATCTTTTGTCTTTTCATTTTGCGCTTCAGTCAGATTATTGACTATAGTAGTAAGCCAATTGTATAACTGTTTAATAGGCATTTTTGTCAGTTCAGGTAACCGCCATCCTAATATAGTTGTGTATCGAGCTTCTGTGCAAAGTAGTTCTTGTTTGCATGTGGGACATGGAATTTCTCTCATGTATTGTTTATAAGTATTGTTACCTGTTTTTGATTCTCTAAATAGACGAAGAATATGAGAAAACGCTCCAGCAGCAGGTCGTGAAATAACAGTTTCTCTACCACGAGAATTGTAGGAAAAGTTATAAATCTTATCACCGGTTCCATAGAGTATAGCTTTTTTAAAGTCCTCAGGCAGACTTTTCCACGGCAGATTTAGATCTACTTTCATATGCTCTGCAACTGCATATAGTTCACCTACCCACCAGTTCCCAGTAAGCTTTTTTCCTCTTAATTTACCCCACCAGTGAGTAGCTCCATCTAAAACAGATAACTCGTCATTCATTATGATTGCATCAGGATTTATTTCGTACATAAATCCAAGACCGTTACAATCATGACAGGCTCCACTATGGGTATTGGGATTAAATGAGGATGTAGTGAGGGTTGGGAAAAGAAGATTACAACTTGGGCAACTATTTTTATTTTTACTCTTTTTTACTAAACGATTTCCGCAATAAGGGCAATGTGAAATGCCTATTGCTACATATAACATCCTCAAATAATCAAGAATACCTGTTAATGTACCAACTGTAGAACGTGGATTTTGACTGCCCTTCTTTTGTTCAATTGCGATAGTCGGAGTGAGACCATGCAAAGAGTCAAATTCTGGTTTTTCAGTCTGATCCTGCATTCTTGCAGCACTTGATAAATTGTCAAGATAACGCCGCTTACCCTCAGCATAAATTGTGTCAAAAGCCAATGAAGATTTTCCGCTTCCACTAACTCCTGTGATTACTGTTAGTTTTTGTTTAGGAATAGCAACAGTGACGTCTTTAAGGTTATTCTGTCGACCGCCTTTCAGAAGTATTTGATTGGGTATGGATGATATGACATCAGAAACAGCCGATTCCTGCTGCTTTTTTACATCTTCTATTTGAAGTTTGTCACTTAACACATTTGGGTCAATCATGTTTGATTTTCCGACTACATCTAAAATAACGAGTTTAGAACGAATTGATTGCAAGTACTCATCTGGTAAACGTTCATGAAGATTTTTAAATTCATCAGTCGAAGCATTACAATTTGAAGTAAGGTCTGCCATTTCGTCAAGAAGCTGCTTTTCACTTTGAGAAAGCTCACTGAATTTTTTCGTACTCAACTCTGTCCATAAATCCCACGGCAACAGTTCAAGTCCCTGTAAGCAATTGAAATCATGTAACAAGTTTCCTTTGACAGAATGCCAGCCCTTCCAGTTTTTATTGTAGCCAAAATCCTCAGGGTGGCGTTCACCTAATCTGCTTTTTATCCATGCCTCTCCTGCAAGAAGAAAATTGGAGCTTTTCCCCATATCATAGGTATCAAATGTAATGCCATAATATTTTTTTTGAACCTCATCCACCTGAGCATCTACACGAATCCAACGGTTCTGTTTAGTATCGTAATACTCTGCTACCCAGTGATCCTCAAACATCAGCTCACTATCAAAATAGTTGGCAAATCCAACTCTTAGTCTAGCAGGTATTTTTTTATGACGCATAAAGGAGATTAGAAGTAGGGCGTAGTCTCTACACATGCCCACAAGACGTTGTTTGGGTTCTCGTGCTTCCTTCAAAGAACAGCGATCAAGTTGGAATATAGCGTCTAACATTTGAGGTACTGTACGAAGTAATTCTTCATCAGATTGTTTCTTACTAAAATTAATACCATATAACTTACCAAGGGCGCCATGTATGACAAGTCCTTGCACGATATTTAAAAGTTGTTCTGGATTTTCTGGAAGTGCATCTAGTTCTTTCTCATACTGCTTAGGATCAGTGATCACACTTTGTTTTACATAATAATCCACGTTATTCCTATTTATTGTCATTTCAATCCCTCCTAATTCTTATTTATCATCTTTTTAATTCCTCCTATCGAATTTGATATTAAACCCTCACACGGTGTCAGTGTCAAGGGCTAATTTTCTAAATAAGATTAGTTTTTTGTTATACCAAAAGTTTGAATAGAAATAAAAAACTTATATGTCAATTGAAAATAAGCTCTTTAAACCTATTTTAATGGCGTTCAAACATGAACGCCATTAAAATAGGTTAGTATTGTTTTGTACTATTTGTACTGGAATTTGAATTTCTGTCAAATAATCATTTGGATCAGAGATATCTGATTTACCTATTATAGTAACTTGCCTGCTTAGTCCTTTCATTTTATATTGACTATGTTCATCTAACCAATAGATAAAGCTCTGGTAAGCAGCCGACAGCTTATCATATGAACCATACACCATCATACAGGCCATTTGTTCGACACTTTCCAGTTCTCTAAACACAAAATGGTCTATATTTTTTGAAAGCTTTTTTACAATAAAAGCTACTTCAACATCAGCGTCGGCATCAACATGTCCTTCATCATGATATATTGCGATGTTGTTATAACTACGTCTTTCAATATCAAGATGCTCTCTATTTATAAAATTAGTTAATTCATACCATAATGCTCCCTCATATGAATAATCAGGTATTTTTTTTCGTAATGAAACGATATTATATCTTGGTATAGATTTTATTATAACGTTATAATGAATATCAATTTGGTCTTTATGTATATCATTAATTGTTGATCTAATTCTATTAATTCGCTCTTTTTCCGCGCGTATATTCTGTTCTGTTTCAAAAATTTTATTGTTTAATTGCTCAATGAGAAAATCATCATTCCAATTTTTAAGCAGCTTTTTTATATCTGCAACAGAAAAGTTCAAATCACGCAATAGCACTATTTTTTGTAATTCAGGTAGCTGTTTAGCAGAATACATGCGATATCCAGATTGTTTATCTATATGATCAGGTTTTAATAAGTCATGTTCATCATAATAACGTAGCATGCGAACTGAAACATGCGTTAATTTTGAAAAATCACCTATATTAAGCATAATTTCACCTCCATGTTTTTCAGTATATATAAACTTTAATAATACTTCAAGTAATTTGAAAATACCCTATTGACACTAGCACAATGTGTGCTTTTAAGGGAAGAACCTTAACCGAAAGGAAATGTAAAGTATGATTGATACTTGTAGAGATATCCATATTGTTTTTTTACCACACATGTTCTGTGCCACTATAAAATGTATCAGTATTTCACAAAATTTAGTTACTTTGAACTCTATATTCAACTGATTTCCAGCTTTTACATAGTAAAACTGTAACCCTGGATACAGATTGCATAATATTCTATCAGGAAGAAATTAAATACGCAAAGTATCATCATAAATTAGAATTAAAAATAAACTAATAAGATTACTTAAAGTAGTAGAACTTTAAGTAATCTATCTTAAGAATATAATGTAAGTAAATATACTATAAATAGTCTGAGAAAAAATTAGAGAGAAAAAATCATTTCTTAAAAAAGGCTTGAGCCTTAAAGAAACAAAAAGGACTAAGAGATTAACCCTTAATCCTAGAACTCCAACTTATTATATATACTTTTAAATTATGGATATATAACATTTTGTGCTGGTAATCGAGCATCTTTCCCCGGTCGTCAGTCCTCAATGTTCTCGTTGATCCATAGATTTGCCAGGTGAACAGCACCACGAAAGCCTACAAGTGGAGGCTCGTATGGATGTAATCGCCATTTTATATCCGGATTAGAGATTTGCAGTTCTGTATTATGACCTCCCCATTCCAGTGCCTCACCGCTTGCCATAAGATATCCCTTTTTATGAGCTTGAATCACCTGTATCCATTGGTCTTCCGAAAAATATGGAATATCCTCGCTTCCCATATTAGGACAGTCGCACCAGCAAGTTCCTTTGTAAAGGAATAGTTCTTCACATCCAAAAGAAAGAATTCCACTTACCACATCTGCATGTCCTCCAAGAGATAGTGCGGCTTCATCTGGATGTGATCTTACAATATGTCGGAAATTAGGCATTACAGGTACAAGACGTCTCCAAGAAATTTCACGCCCTTCTTTGATAAAAGCTATATCAGCAGTTAGACCGGATATTTTAGCTATTTCTTTAATCCACTGTATAGTCCCATCAATACCGTATGGACGCCCTAAAAGATATGGTATACCAAATCGCTTTTGTAGATGTTTTGCCGCAGGTTCACCTTCTCGACGTATGACAAGGTTGATATGTGCACTGCCCATTTTCTCAATTTCTTCAATGGATGTATCCGAGGTCATTACACAAACTGGTTTCATGCCAAAAGCCCCTTCCATTATACGAAGTATTTCTCTTGCATCGGCTTGAAAGCGGAACAAGTCGGCACATGATCCAATAATATTAAAAGTCGGCTGTAAAGTTTTTTTCGTATCTACTGGCAAAGTTTTGGCTAGCAATAAAAGTGTTTCCTGAACACCTTTATGCTGAATAATATCAAAACCACCATAACCGAACGGCAACAGACGAACACCAAGATATTTAGGTTGCAATTCTTCGCATAACGCAGGAATATCCGTCCCTATCACCTCAGGAATCGAAGAAGGTAATAAAAAAATCACCCGAAGATTATCACGCTTTATAATATTGTCTATGGTATGGTTGAGTCTACTGGTGCCACCAAGAGCTATATCTGTTTCATCAATATGGGTTGAGTAAAGCTTACAAGCATCATGTACACCCGTATGTTTCAGAGTTAAGCCACTATAGAGCATATGTCCCATGCAGCCAAATTCCACAATAGCAGCGTCACGGATTGTAGCAAGTGTCCAAAGAATACCCATACGTCCTGAAGGGATTGGTTTAAATCGATGCAGCCCCATATTCAATTCCTCCTTTCTCTAATTCGTACATTTCGTCTAATACATCTAAAGTTCTTCTTAACAAGTTAATGGTACGTTCATATCCAACTTGACCATAAAAATCAAGCATATCCGATACACATGGGATAGCTTTATTTTTATAAGATAAATAACCAAAACATAAATCAGGATTAAGTTTTTCTAAAATTGATAAATCAGCTTCTTCATTCACCATCCGGCAAATCCATGGATTGTGCCCCATAGATATAAGCTCTTTGGCATAGTCCTTATCCTCTGGATAGTACTCTTCTAAATGTAAAAGTAGAGGCTCCATTCCTAATTTAACAAGATAAATAGCCAGTGGAATAGTCACATCAATTCTAAGGGATAATACATATTTAAGTCCTTTAAGCCTTTCTTGTGCCTCAAGCTGTAAAGCAAGAGCTTTTTTCTTTTCTTCTTCAATTTCATTATGCCATGAAAAGCCAAAACGTTGTGCAATACTTGTATAAACCTTGCTGATATCCTCAACACCATACAGATTGTGCAGAGCTATATAAGGGACTCCAAATTCTTCCTTCATTCTGACAGCAAGAGGATGGGTAAATGGAGAAACTACCAAATTAAGCACAGCATCTGGTGCACTTTGGAAGTCCTCTAAAGAAGCGCATGGTGCAAGGTATCTCAAAGCAAACCCACGTCTCTCAAGCTCAGACAATATAGACGGCATAGGAATATGCTCTTCTTCAGGCCCACGTCCTAATACATTAATCCGCCTATTATCTGCCTCCTTTGCTTCCATTAATGTTCCTAGTGCCTCAATTGTTTTCCACGAACCTGGAGGATAACTGACATTTTTAAACTGACCTAGCATCACAAATGTAACTTTTGCAGACAATTCTGGCTGTACTTCATTAATAATTCCTTCAATATCTTCTCCAATAAGCTCAGGTATGCAAGTAACAATAAGCAATATTGCCTTTGCTCCTGCTTTGTCCATCTTTCTAAGAGCATCTATCAGACCCTCTCGACAACCGAATACAACCTCTTGTCCCTCTAAAACATACAACCAGTGCAACTCTCCATTCTCACCTTCAGGTTTAGGACTAAAAAGTCGTGAGTGGGTAGTACACTCCTGCATCCCAACAAGTAAAGATGAAAGCCCCTCAATATCCTCTACAATTACGGAAGCGATACGCATAGGACAATGATTACCAGGAGAAACAGCAGGTGTTAAAAATTTAATACCTGTGTTTGATTTAACTTCCGAGAGACGCTTTAAATGTTTAGTTTCATTCAAGAGTTTCTCCTCCTTCTAGCAATAGTTTTGCAAGTGCCTTATAATGAGCTGCCATATCAGAATCCGAAAAAGCTTCCACTACGGTTTTACCCTGGGCCTCTCCTTGCTGTACAAGTGGATGTCGAGGCAAACGATAGATTACTGGAACTTCAATTTCCGCTGCCGTCTTGTCTACCAACTGATTTTCTCCTTCGATGTTCTTAGCGTTGAGAATCAGACCCCTCAGCGAGGCGTATCCACGTTTACCAAAGTTCTTTACCGCATGGGAGATATTCGCCGCTGCATATAGAGACATCATCTCACCAGAAGTTACAATACATACATCATCAGCATAGCCACCTCGAATAGGCATAGCAAATCCACCACACACCACATCACCTAATACATCATAAAGCACTACATCTGGCTTGTAGATTTCGTACGCATCCAACTCCTCTAGTTTTTCAAAGGCAGTGATGATACCTCGCCCAGCACAACCAACACCAGGAACAGGACCTCCTGCTTCCACACAAAGTACCCCTGTAGTGCTTTTTACTACAAGATCATCTAACTCTGCGTCACCGTTTTTTCTCAACATATCCAGTACTGTTGGAATGTTTTTACCTCCTGTAAGGTTGCGGGTAGAGTCAGCCTTAGGATCGCATCCAATTTGCATAACTGTCAGTCCCATGGCTGCCATGGCCGCCGAAATATTTGATACAGTAGTAGATTTACCAATACCACCTTTGCCATAAATCGCTATTTTTTTCATTTAATCATCCCTTCTTATATATTGCTCCATTACTTAACAAGATCATAAAAAATACAGGTGGGCCTTCCTGTTCGAGGCTCCGATACAATCACTGCGTCAATATGAAAAGTTTCCCTCAGCACGTCAACGGTCATCACTTCCTCTGGAGTTCCATTATGGATAATATCTCCGCAACGAATTGCTACCATGTAGTCTGCAAACCGTGCGGCAAGATTTAAATCATGCAGTACCATCACAATTGTACAGTTCTGCTCTCGATTTAAACGATACAATAACTCCAACACCTCAAGCTGGTAGGGCAAATCTAGATAAGTCGTAGGTTCATCAAGTAGAATAAGTTCAGTCTGCTGTGCCAGCGCCATAGCTATCCACACACGCTGACGCTGACCTCCTGATAGGTTGTCCACCGCTGTTGTTTCAAACTCCGTGAGCTTTGTGACCTCCAACGCCCACGTAATGATTCTTTTATCCTCTGGCTTGAGCTTGCCAAATCCCCGCTGGTGAGGGAAACGCCCGTAAGCCACCAATTCACCTACTGTCAGTCCAGCTGGAGCCTGGGGAGACTGTGGTAGGATCGCCATCTTCTGTGCCACTTCTTTGGTTGTTAAACGTCGTATATCATCTCCATTTAAATACACCATGCCGCCCTCCGGCTTAAGTATGCGCCCTACAGTTTTTAAGACTGTAGATTTCCCGCAACCATTGGGTCCGATAATAGTTGTAATTTTGCCACGGGGAATCTGCATATTCAAATCGTCTACCACAAGATTACCCTCATACGCAATAGCTAAATTCTCTGTTGCAATGCTGTTCATCTGCATTCAGCTCCTTTCGTTATTGTCTACTTTTTGTCAGCATATAAAGAAAGTACGGGGCACCTATGATGGCCACCATAATGCCAGTGGGAATATCAAAAGACTGTACGATCACCCGCGCGATGGTGTCTGCTGCCGAAACTAACCCAGCTCCTACTAATGCACATGTAGGCAAAAGAATACTATGCTTTGACCCTACAAGCCGTCGCGCCAAATGGGGTGCTATTAATCCAATAAAACTGATGTTGCCGCTAACCGCCACACTGGAGGATGCCAGTGCAACTGAAGCAGCAAGCAATTTGCGTCGTTCCTTCTCCACCAAAGCGCCCAAACTGCATGCGACATCATCATCCAGATTCAGCACATCCAACACACATGATTTTGCAAACACATAGGGAATTAGTAGCAATAACCACGGAAGAAGAGCCAACACAAACTTCCAGTTGCTTCCCCAAACACTGCCTGCTTGCCAAACTGCCACAAAGTCGAACTGTGTATCATCCAATTTGACTACCAGCACTGTAGTAAGGGCTGATATACCTGCCTGCACCGCTATACCAGTTAAAATTAAACGCATAGGCGCAATACCTTCCCCATTTTTAAAAGCCAACACATATATGGTAACCGCTGTAATACCTCCGCCTAGCAACGCCAAAAACGGTAGCGTGAATATTGATAAAAAGGATTGAGCCCCGAAGAAAAGCACATACAGAATAACCATCAATCCTGCACCCGCATTGATACCCAAAAGCCCGGGATCTGCCAGTGGGTTCTTGGAAATGCTTTGTATGATGCAACCAGATAGAGACAGTCCTACTCCAATAAGAATTGACACCACAGTGCGAGGTAGCCGTAAATCAAACAAAATCATGTTTTCCTTGTCTGTCCCGCCGCCAAATAAGGTTCGCAGTGTATCTAACGGAGATAATTTCACATAACCTGTATTCATGCTGATTATGAAGGAAATTATCAATAAAGTCACGCATCCGAAAACTATTGCTGTATTTCGCATAGCTATTTTTCTTTTGTAAGTTTCGTTTTTTCTCTGTTGGTTCGTCATTATAGTGCCCTCCTTTGCTTACGAGCCAGATACAGGAAGAAAGGAACTCCTACCAAGGCAGTCAGTGCGCCGATAGGCGTTTCAAAGGGTGGGTTGAGCATCCGAGCTCCCAAATCAGCCGCCACCATCAACAATGCTCCCAGAACCGCAGAGAAAGGTATGATCCAACGGTAATCTACTCCTACAAGAAAGCGAGCCAGATGTGGGATAATAAGCCCAACAAACCCCACCACACCCACTACAGAAACGGAAGCACCTGCCAGTATCAACACAATAAGAGAACAAAGGTGGTTGATCACCGCTATGTTGAGTCCTAATCCCTTTGCCACATCCTCGCCAAGACTCAGTAATGAAATCGAACTAGATAGGGCAATCGCCACCAAAAGTGCACCGAGTATCCAAGGTGTCATAATCCTAATTTGCATCCAATTAGAGCCGGATACTCCCCCAGCTGTCCAGAACATTATATCCTGCGCCACGTCAAAGTATAGAGCAATGCCCTGACTAAGAGCCGTCAACAGTGCACTAACCGCCGCACCAGCTAATACCAGACGCATTGGGGTTATACCTCCGCGCCGCAGAGAGGCAATACCATTCACCAACGCCGTGCCCAATGCCGCTCCTAGAAAGGAAAACAAGATGACATTCATATAAGAAAGTCCTGGAAAGAAGGCAAAGCAGATGGAGAGGGCAAAGCCTGCACCGGCATTTAAGCCCATTAGCCCCGAATCAGCCATGGGGTTTCGCGTCGTGCCTTGCATAATAGCACCTGACACAGCAAATGCTGCACCGACTAAAGCACTTACAATGACACGTGGTAGACGCAGGTCTACAACGATTAAATGCTGCGTGTTTTCTCTATCAAAGTGGAAAATAGCATTCCATACTGAGGACAGCGGTATCTCCGCCGCACCCTTGCTGATGGAAAACGTCATAAGCAGGACGAGTAACCCCAACCCAAATAGGATGATCAACCATACCAGCCAAGGGCGACCTTTTTTCTGGTTAAGTATCGCTTGGACAGGTGTTTTCGATTTTTTTGTTTGATTCATTCGATAGGTTACCTCCTTTTCGCTATAATTTAGTATAACCTCCAATAGGTTTTGCCTTACTTTTTATCATTGCTATTCTCCAAATACCTTAACTAATTTTTCCGCTGTAAGTCGCATGGCAATCGGTCCAAACGTATTAAAAGAATCATCAAAATAAAAAACATGTCCATTTTTTACAGCATCCAGATCCCTCCACACCGAGAAAACTTCCTGTGTTTTCACAAATGTCTGTGCAGTTTCAGTGAAGTCCTGAAAGACGATATAATCCGGGTTCATTTCAGCTACAGCCTCTAGAGATAATGGTTTATAATCATCTGGATATCCCGACGGCTTAGAAATTCCAAAAGTTTCGTAATAACCCTTATCGCCACGTGAGATAAAGAATTTTCCATCTGTGCGGAAAAGTGCAATTGTTTTGTCACTGTACTTACTCAACTTATCCTTTGCTGAAGAAATAATTGTCTCGGTTTCTTTAATAAAGTTTTGGGCAAAAACTTCTTTCCCAGCAATTTCAGCACAAGATAATGTTTGATCTTTCCAAGAAGCTTTAAAATCTACTTGAACTACAGGGGCAATCTGCACCAGTTGGTCGTAAATTTTATCTAAATTACCTTGACCTTTAAATGTAACAATTACATCCGGTTTTGCTTCTAAGATCGCCTCTAAATTTAATTCCCGAGAACTGCCTAAGTCTATGATATCTGCTGTTCCAGCATAGGGTTTAAGCGTCTCCCATTCTTCCAAAGCCTTCATTGCAGTCCCTTTCGAAGATCCAGCAGATGCAATAGGAGGCGTTTCCAGTGCAAAGAAGTGTTCTAAATACAATGAGTGAAGTATCGCTATCCTTTGAGGTTGGTCTCCTAAAACAACTTCATTCCCTGCCGCATCTGTAATCGTCCTAGGCCATACAGTTTCTTCCTCATTACTGCCATTTGTCTTCGGCGTGCTTGTGCTATTTTCTGTAGACATTCCAGTGCAACCCGCCAACAACCCTGTTATAAGTATCAGTGAGACAATCAGTCCCATAAATTTTTTCATTATCCATTCCTCCAATAAATTATAGTTTGTCTTGACTAACTCTACAAAAGTTAGTATAGCAAAACACGTTTTATATTGGAATGGAATCATCCTGAAAACCATATGGATTATTCCTGAATTTCTCCCGCAAACCGCTTGGGGAAATACCAAACCGTTTCCTGAATATCCGACTGAAATACAATGCGTCGGAATAACCTACACTTTTTGCTATTTCACACACAGGCGCGTCACCAGTGATCAATAGTTCCTTTGCACGGTTGAGCCGGTATGTCATCAGGTAATCACCAGGACCCATACCCGCATACTTTCTGAAAACATAGAACAATCGGTTTTCGTTAACCCCGTTTTGTTCCGCCAATCCTCGTACCGTCAGAGCATCCATATAGTGATCGCAAATGTAGGATGATGCTTGCTTAAACAGATCCTGCGCGTCATCCTTCGTTTGGTTGCAGGCACAAACAAAGACTTCCTCTAGCACACAGCGAAACAGTGTTTCTGTCTGGAATGAAGGTATAGCACCAGGCTGATTGAATGCCCTCCATAAACGCCATAAAAGTTCCGTCAGCCGCGGACTTTGCCCCGTGGTAAGCTCAAAATGTGAGTCCGGAAGGCAAATTCCTTCTGGTTCGGGGGCATGAATGTTATACAATACAGAGATATACTCCCATCTCGTTTTTCCTACCACACGCTTATCGAGGCTCATATCAGCACCGCCGTGGATTACTTTCCCTATGTCCGCCAGATATGGTGTACTATCAAAATGAAACTGTGCCTTTCCTCTCAGTGGGAAAATGAAGCCAGGAAACGGCGCTGACTTCTGCCATCCAACCGTATCCGGCTCGATCTTATAGTGATACACGCCCTGTACACAAAAAAAGGTGTTTGTAAAATGTTCTACCAACTTATTGAGTTTTATTTTCATATTGTCTGTCTCCTTTCATTTTACTATTTCATCAGCTTCTTTATTATCACTTTATGTGTATGTCTTTTGAATTTGCTTCCTTAGTAAATAGCTGGAGCAAACATGAGTTAGTCACGTCTAACTCCGATATTGTATCATGATTTTATATATACTTCAACAACAAAGCATTAACAGCAATTAATGTGTAATTTTGCTAGACTCTCATAAAACACTTGTCAACTAAATAGCTTAGGATGAATCGCTTGCCTATTTGATGACGGAATATCTACAATATAACTATTCCCTATGTAAAAACAACAATTCAAGCGAAATAAACAATAAAAAATGATCGAAAAAACTACACCCGATCATTTTTTATTGTTTATTTTATTCAATTATAAACTTAATCCTCTACTATTCATTAGCATGTTTCCATACACCACATCATAAAACAGTTCTTATTTCTATACTCTTTTTTGGTTTTTTTCAATGCAATTTTCGCTATTTTCCCTAAAAAATAGAAAACACAAAACTGCTGAAACTCTAGTAAAATCAAAAGTTTTGATGACATAGTTGCACCACACATTCAACATGACATTATTGTGCATTTACAACATTTACAATATCCATTTTGTTTATTTTCTTCACTGGTCCTATGACAGATAAAATTGTAGCGACAACAGAAAGTGCAATAATTACAGCAAGTGCAGCAAACGGAAGCTTCCATTCAAGACCCCAATGTGAAGTAATCATCGAATGAAAAATAAGTCGGTGCAAAGGCAAACCCAAAACACATCCGACTAAACACCCGCAAACTGTATAGGTACCAGCATTAGCAAGTAACAAGCGGTGAAGCTGCTTTCCAGACATGCCTACTGCCCGCATTATACCATACTGGTTCATTCGCCCTGTAATACTCATGTTTATACTATTTATAATATTAAAAACCGTGATAGATGCAATAAGCAGTAAAAATCCATAGATAAAGATTGCAAAAGAATAAAACACAGCTTTATCTTCCTCATTGCTTTGTCGCTGATCCGAGAACTGCATTTGCGATGTTGTTAAACTACGTATCTGAGAAACTATCTCATCACCTGCACCTTTTTCAAGTTGCATATCAATAATTGTATATCCTCTTTCTCCAGTTAACTCTCGAAATAGCTTTTCTGAGCAGATTATAGTTTGCGTTCCTGGAGCACGATCAAATGGACAGTCAGATAATATCCCATCAATTTTAATCTTTTTCTCTCCTGAAGGAAGTTTTAATGTAATGGAATCTCCTAGCTTGCAAGCCAAATCTTCTGAATAAACAATCAACACACTGTCTGTTCCTTCTGCCACCTCATCAATGCTTCCCTGAGTCAATTGTTCCTCCGCCCAAGCAAATTGATTTTCCTCATAAGAAATCAGGTTAATCCTACTATCGCCATGCTTGCTTGTTACAGGTAAATCATATGCAAACATACGACCATAAGCACGCTTTATCTTTGGGTTCTCCTTCAGCTGCTCAAATAAGTACGTATCCAATGAACAGGTATTATCTCCACTGACAATAGAAATATCCGGAGTATAAGGTCTTAGCGATTTTACTCCCTGATGCATAAAGTTTACCAGTACACTAAAGGATAAAAACAAAATAATACTTATGCCAAAGGAACCAGTCATTAGCAAAATATTTTTTCTACTAGCAAAAGCATGATGAATCCCCATCGCAATATCTACCTGCACGTGCTTAGTCTTCGCTGCTGTTTTGGACTGTGGTACATTGTTCTGATTGATGTTTCCAGTCACTGCACTAAGTGGAGAAACTTTAGATGCCTTTTTGCACGGAGAAAGTGATGCAAGTATTACTGTCAAAAAACCCATCACAATTCCTGTAATTATGCTGGGCCAACTGATACCAAACAAGGGCATATCGCTGAAATAAACAGGATTTACATATTTTAAAAATACTGAAGACACCCAAACGATGATTGTTCCTATCAATAAGCCTATTGGAATCCCTTTCAGACTAAAATTGATTCCCTCCAGCAGCACAAATTTTTTGACCTGTCTTTTGGATGCTCCAAGGCAACGTAACATCCCAAAAAATTGGATACGTTCAAGAATACTCATGTTGAAACTACTTGCAATCATCAAAACTCCAGCGATTAGCACCAACACAAACAAGACAGCTGCGGTCACATAAAGCTTCATCATATAACTATCACGGCTGTGACCAACTAACGCGAGAAGAAAAGTATTCTCAGAAACCTGTTCATCTATTAGCTGAAAGTTTACCTTGATTTCATCAATTGCATTTCGCATATTGACACCTTTTTTAAATTGAACATAATAGCGGCTACCATCTGTATTTCCCGCAATTTCCCGTATTCCTTTATTCGATAAAATCAGTCCATGACTATCTTGTCTCTTAAGGCTTGCAAAGTCTTTATAAACACCAACGATAGTATATTTGTCAGTTCTTCCTTCGGATAGAGTCACAGAAACCATATCTCCCAAAGAGATGCCAAACTGCTCCATGGCTTGTCTGTCAAGCAAGGCCTCATCAGCCTTCTTAGGAAAGTGTCCTTTTTCAATATCAACACCCATTTCGTAACAGATTGCTTCTTCCCCACCTAGCACTGCTAGTGGCTTTTCTTTCAGCATACCATCATCAATCCTCTGCACCCAACCTGAAACTGCCACATCGACACGGTTGTCTAGCAATCTTGCAGTTTCGTCGTCTATGTTCTTGATGCTAACATGAAAATTGCCATACTCTTGGATAGCACCTATCTTCCTAGTTCGAACCTCCATATCAGCCATACCAAAAATTGCAGTGACCAAACATACAGCAATTGCAATACATATAATTGTAATTCGATTTTTTTTCTTATGCACCTTTGCGTATTCTCCAACTAAATCAAGATAGCTTTTCATTCTTTCTACACCCCCAGATCAGTTAGCACACCGTCTGAAACCTGTAATACACGGTCAGCAGCAGAAGCTATATTTTGATTGTGGGTGATCATCAAAATAGTCTGTTTATATCGCAAGGCAGCAGCTTTTAACAGTGAAATGACATCTTTACTGTTTTTGCTGTCAAGATTTCCTGTTGGCTCATCAGCTAAAATCAGCATAGGATGGGTAATAAGTGCTCGCCCGATTGCAACACGCTGCTGCTGTCCGCCAGAAAGCTGCCTAGGTAAGTGATTCCGCCTACTCTGTAAACCTAGTACATCTAAGACTTCTTCAACATATTCAGCATCTGGCTTTTGATAGTCCAAAAGCAAAGGAAAAATGATATTTTGCTCTACGTTAAGTTCTGGAATCAGATTGTAAGCCTGAAAAATAAAACCAATATTTCGGCGACGAAAAATTGTTAGTTTTTCTTCTTCCATAGTGAAGATATCTTTTCCATCAATAAATACTTTGCCTGAAGTTGGAGTATCTAATGCACCAATTGCATTTAAAAGTGTACTTTTTCCAGAGCCAGATTCTCCAACCACAGCAATAAATTCACCTTTTGAAACTGAAAAAGATACATTTTTAAGTGCCTCTACTTTGGTGTCTCCACTTCCAAAGGTTTTACATAAATTTTTTACTTCTAATATATTCATTTTTATACCACCTTTCTTGCTACTAACACCAAAATATCATATGAACCTTACGCTCAGGTGAATTTCAGCTTACATATTTGTAAGTTTCAAAAAATTAAGCGCAAAAGAACTACCCTTCCCCAATGTGCTGTCTACAGTAATAGTACCATTATGAGCTTCTACAATTGATTTTGCTAAAGACAACCCTAGTCCAACACCATGTGTGTTCTGTGAAAAACGACTTCTATAAAAGCGTTTAAATATATAATGTATATCCTCTGGATAAATACCACTACCATTGTCTTTGATGATTATTTTTGTAATAACGGAAGTTTCTTCCCATAAAATTATGACTTTCCCCCCTTCTCTCATGTGGTCCAGTGCATTTTTAATAAGGTTTCCTATGGCTTCTATCATCCAATCCTCATCGCAATATAGGACAGTATTATCTGAGCCATTCAGGGTGATACTTTTCTGTTCTTGTGCAGCTCTAGTTTCAAGACTGGAGATACTCTCTTTTACAATTGCCCGAATATTTTTTTCTCTCTTATTCAGTACGATTGTTCCTGCATCGAGTTTTGTAATCTTCAAAAGATTTTGTATCAGAATTTCCATACGTTCTAAAGAACTTTCCATTTTGACCGCGAAATTTTTTACCGTTTCTTCATTGTTACTTTCTTCTTGCATGATTTCGTTGTACATTTTTAAAGCAGCAAGAGGTGTTTTTAACTGATGAGAAATATCTGCTATCAAATTTTTTAAAAACTCCTTGGTATGTTTCTCCACTTCAATATGTGCATTCAGAGAAGTAGTTATTGAATTAATGGAAGCAAATAATTTATATAAACTTCCTTCTTTATCACTATCAATCCGTGCTGTAGCATCACCATTCACAAAAGTGTTGATAGCAATATTTGCTTTTTCAATCACATTCTGCTGACGTTTAAAATATACAAAAAAAACAGTTATAATGGATGTCCCAAATATAACCACAGACAAAGAAGAATATAAACGATACTTTGAAACAAGCTCATTTGCATCCGGCAACAGCTGATTATTAACATCTAGCTTATATCCTAGTGAATGCAAAAGATTTTTCCCAGATAAAAATTCCTCTTCTGTTTTTCTAGCTGCAAATGCATCAGAAACATCAGATGGTTTTGCTCCATGCTCCAACAAGTATCCTGCAATCTCATAATCATGAGTAAGCATCTGTGCTTTAAAACCGGAGACAATCAGTTGCAAAAAAATTAGACTGGAAAACAAAGTCAATGTTAGTATAACTAAAATTATCCAAAACAAATAGCGAATATCTTTGTTTGTAAGCAATCTCATAGACCAAACACTCCTTATTTAACCACATTCCATTTATAGCCAATACCACGCACAGTGAGAAGCATTTTAGGATGGTTCGGATCATCCTCAATTTTACAGCGCAGTCTGCGGATATAGACAGAGAGAGTGTTGTTATCTATAAAATCACCATCTCTATCCCACAGTTTATCGAGTATCATTTCTCGTGTTAAAATAATATTTGAATTTTTCATAAGCAAACTAAGCAATTTATATTCAGCCAGAGTCAACTCTAGAATCTGTCCATTTTTTAAGGCACGGTTGTTCAAAAACTCAATAGTAATACCATTGGAATACACTGTGGAAGTCTCTTCTTGAAAAGCTTTTGCTCTGCGAAGTAATGCCTTTATTCTGGAAATTAATTCGTTTAGTTTAAATGGCTTTGTTATATAATCATCTCCACCAATATCTAGCCCCATAATGATATTTACTTCCTCATCAGAAGCCGTTAGAAATATAATTGGGACAGTTGATGTAAGTCTCACTTTTTTGCAAATTTCGAAACCTGTACCATCCGGTAGCGTTAAGTCCAAAACTAGCACGTCATATTTATTGTCTTCATAAAGAGAAAAAGTTTCTTTAACAGTTCTCGCAATATCAACATGAAATCCATTTTTTTTGATAAAATAATCTAAGCCATCAATTAAATTTAAATCATCTTCAACTAATAATATTTTTCCCATCTCTATATTCCTCTTTTCCTAGATTGTCGTAGGGACGGAGTTATTCACAACATCATGATTTCTATACAACTCCTCTATTGATCCCTGTAATTCTTTCAATTTGCCTAACCGAAAATTATATTGTTTCTTCAATTTCCTCAAATAAGTATCTCTTTGCATTTTATTAAACTTTTGTAGTTCAATTACATGCTTAATTTTACAAACTTTCTTTATTATCGTTCTTGTTTCTTCATCTGCTACACGTTTTCCTTTCTCTATCTCTAAGCATTTATCAGCATTTACTTCATTATTATAATGAATAAAGCTATTTAGTGATTTTCTTTTGTCATTGCTAAACATATTAAGAACAAAATCTGAATCAATAATTATCAATTCTCCTAGGTATTCATTATAGTTATTTCATTTATAATTCCCTATACTGCTTTTTAACTCAGCTTTTATCGGATTTTGATCAATGTACCTTAACACTGTTAAAAATATCTATCATCATTTATTGGTTCGCTTTTAAATCTATCTTGAAATAAATTTCCCATTAAGTTATATACATACACTTTATATCCACTTTTTTCTTTATATTTTAGTACTGTTTCCATAAATATTTCATAGTCTTGTTTGTCCTCAAAAATACTTTGTTTGTCTATTCCCTCATTATTATATGATATATACCAATTTGGCTTTTTTCTCTCACTTTTCTTGGTATAAAATACATCTCTATTTCAAAATATCTTAATTAAAAAATGTTGTCAACACCCCCGTCCCCTTTTTCAATTCCTCCTTAATGCTATCAATAGAAAATAGCTTGTTCTTTTTTAAGCTTCTAAAATAATCATTTACTACATTTCTTGTTATAGCAAACAGCCATACTTTAAAGAGTGATTTACTTTCAGAATATATGTCTATTTTAACCATTATTTTTCCAAAAATCTGACTTGTGAAATCTTCTGCTGTATAGTGGCGGCTAACTTGACAATATATATAGTTATAAACTCTTTTGTAATAGGTTTCAAAAATATAAGTAAATTCTTTTTTCTTAGAATGCTCTTTCCTTT
The DNA here is from genome assembly GCF_050433385.1 of Brassicibacter mesophilus. Taxonomy (NCBI): domain Bacteria; kingdom Bacillati; phylum Bacillota; class Tissierellia; order Tissierellales; family Thermohalobacteraceae; genus Brassicibacter; species Brassicibacter mesophilus. Next base: position 143 of record NZ_JBNPXI010000020.1, on the reverse strand, counting down.
TTAGTTCCTCTGGCATGTTTAATAAGACAAATTGCTACATCTTTTAAAATTCCTCCCTCTATAAATTAAATTTTTCTTTAAAATACTCACTTATTCATAGAATTTCTCCACTTTTTAAAAGAAGCTATTTGTATATTTGTTGA